>JAEZQN010000244.1 GCA_023441145.1 Bacillota bacterium | reverse complement strand
CACCATAGGTTAGTCCACCAATAGAAGCTGTAGGAAGATAGTCTTGGCTCGTCAACTTACCAAAGTTCATTTGGTAGAGATATTCCATACAAATAGTAGGATTAAATTCTTGAAACAGCTTATATGCCACTGTGTTTCTAGATAACTCTAAGGACCTACGTAGAGTAAGCTTTCCTAAATACCGCCTATCACTATTCTCTACTCCATCCTCTAGCTTCTCATCCACCACCTCCGTACTAGGTGTATATCCTGCCTGTAAAGCTGGTAAATAATCAACTAAAGGTTTAATAGAACTTCCAGGCTGACGAAAGCTTTGGTAAGCCCGATTTAATGTGTAACCCTCTGTCTCTTGGCTTCTCCCACCTACAATCGCCACAACTCTTCCCGTACTATTTTCTATACATACAGAGGAACCTTGCATTTCATAGATTCCCTCAGCATTTAGTGAAGTAAATGCCTCAAGTCCAATGTCTAGGGATTCTTGTAGCTCCTGCTGTTTTTCCATGTCAATAGAGGTTTTGATGCGATATCCCTTTGTAAATAACATCTGCTGACATCGGTCATATTCCTGGTGATAACTGTCATCATAAGCCTGCTGATCCGTATCATTTTCAAACTGATTTCTAAACACAAAACCAGATGCCTCCATAAGAGCTTGTGTAGCGGCATATTTCACATAGGTGGTTACGTAGTTCTGCTTTTCTAAAGAGGTTTGCTTTAAGGTAATCTCTTCTGTAACCGCCTTATTATACTGGTCCTTGGTTATTTTCTCATCCTGTAGCATTTGTCCCAGGATACGGTCCCTTCTTTTTATGGTATTGTCCATATTTTTAGTAGGGTCGTAGAGTGTAGGGTTGTTTGGAATCGCCATTAGGAAGGCTATTTCTGACAGACTTAGACTATTTACATCCTTACTAAAATAACCCTTACTGGCCGCCTGGATTCCGTAGTAGCCATTTGCAAAATAGATATTGTTAAGATAATACTCTAAAATCTTAGTCTTACCATACCTCTTCTCTAGCTCAACCGCTATAAATATCTCCTCTACTTTACGTTCCCAACTCACCTCATGGGACAAGAAGATATTACGAGCAAGCTGTTGCGTTATGGTACTAGCCCCTTGGGTAATCTCACCTTTATTTTTAAGTATGTCTAAGGCTGCTCTGATATTGGCGAGAAAATCAACACCCGAATGGGTATAAAATTGTTTATCCTCAATGGATACGGTTGCATCCAATACCTCTTGAGGGATAGATGCTATCTTTAAATAATAGGTGTCTTTTTCTGACTTAAATTTACATATTATTTGCCCGTCAGTATCGTAAACTAGTGTTGTCAGGTTCTTTCTAAAAGTGTCTTCTGAACTATTTTTCACTAAAGTCTTTGCTTCCGATTGAAGCCTAAAAATGTCTCTCCCATATTTTATGTAAAATACAGCCATTGCTACTACTACTAGGAATAATATGGTCAACAAAAACACCTTTAACGCCAGCTTAATTTTCCTTCGCAAAGGGCTTATCACTTTCTTAGGTTTTTTCTTTCTTTTCGCCATACTAGTTTACTTCTCTTTTCACTTCTTATGATACTGCTGTTAAGCTTTATAAGCTTATATGATGGTAGTGAATCCCCAACTTATCGCAGAGCTTTCTCTCTCTATCCTGACAGGTAAAGAGAATAATCTGTTGGTCCTTTGGCAATATCTTTAACACTTCTTCTAACCTTTTATTATCATAGTAAACGAAGGTCTCATCTAAAATAAGGGGAAGCTTAGAATTAGGGAATAAATGTCCTGCAAATATCATACGAAGAGCAAAGTAAATTTGATGAATGGTACCCGTGCTCAATTTCTGGATAGGAATCCTTTTATAATCACGTTCCACATATATGTTCATTTTTTCATCCACATATACCCTACCATAATTACCATCGGTCAGTTGCTTTACTACCTTGGATAGATCTCTACTAATTTCCTTTCCAAAGGAGTCATGGATAGCAAGAGATAACTCTCTAATCTTTTCTGCTGCCAAATCTATCATCTTTACTTCTCTACTTTTTTCTTCATAGAGACTATATAGCTCTTCCTTCTTACTAAGTAAGCTATCCCTCCTAGCAATCTTTTCTTCTACTTTCTGAAGTTCTAGTGAAAGTTCTAAAACACTTCTATCCTTTGCTGTACTTTCTTCTTTAAGCTCTAGGGATAGATTCTTAAACTGTAATTCTAGACGGTTCTTAATTTGTTTGGAAAAATCCAAAACTGTCATTTGTTCCATATCAAATTGCTTTTGATAGAGAACAAGCTCATTCTTTAGCTTTTCTCGTTTATTAATCAAAAGGTTCAGATATTCCTCTTCTTGAGGAGTTTTTTCTGCTGGACTCGCCTTTGCTAATATGGCAGGTAATACAAAGATAGCCACTAACACCATGAGTAGTAATACAAAACTTCCAATTAAAAATGCTGTATTCTGTTTCACCACTCCTGCAACACAGCCGACTAAAGCAAGAATGCAAGCAATAAACAAAAACTCATAGCTTCTGCCCTTGGTGGACTCCTTCTTCATTTCATACTGTCTTTTACTAACCGTTTCCTCATATTCCGTGATTTGATCCTGCAGCATCTGGTAAGTATAAGCCTTGTCTCCTACCTGCTGCTTCATATTCATAAACTCATTGATTTCTTCTTTCTTTTCCTGAGATACTTCCTGATTCTCTAGCATTTGAATCTGCTGCTCTAGCTCCTTCTTTTTCTCTCTTGCAGACTCAATATCCTCTAGGCTCTCCTCGATACCTCTGATATCTTCTTTTATAGCGTCTAGATTAATCGCCTTTTTTTCCTTTTTCAGATTTTCCATTGCACGTGAAATAGAAACATTACCATGCTTTGCTGTGGTCAGGTTAGTATAATAGTTTTGCACCTCTGTTACAAAAGACATATCTGTTTCTGGCTTTAATTGTTCTATACTAATGGTATTCTGAAAGGTAGTACGATTTACTCCTTCTAGAATAGGAATACGTTGACCTGCTTCTAGATTGGTTTCCCTACCAGAATCCAACTGATACATGACACTTTCCTTTGTTTCTTTATAAAAATTGCGGTTGATTCGATAAAATGAACCATTCAATTCAATATCTATACTACCACTATAAGAAGTAGGATTATCCCAAGGTTGATACTTACTATATAAATCGTCCTTCCCTTCTCTTCCCCTAGTCTTATCAATTCCAAACAACATACCCTTGATAAAGGCATGAATGGTAGACTTGCCAGATTCATTGCATCCCTCTACAATGTTAATTCCATCCTGTAGATGCACTGCTTTGTGATGAAATTTTCCAAAATGACTTACATTAAGTGTTTTAATATACAATTTTCATCCCTTTACCTTTCCTTTATTTTGGAATCTGTAAATGCTTTTATCCCATAGTACAGAGCCAAATCTTTCTCCTCATCACTCATATCCATTTGCCGAATATGTTCTATATACATTCCAATAATATTGTCTTGATTTTCATAACATAGCTTCTCATAATCATAATCTGGATATGTATTATTGATAACCTCTACTACATTTCCCATGGAATATAGTACCTCCTTTTCTAGCAATAGCTCACTAGCTGCTCCCTCCAATAGTACCTTGTATATATGCTCTTTTCCTCGTTCCCAAATAAGTTCTCTCACTTTATCCCGTATCCCATAGAGAGTCATTCCTGGTTTCACTTCTACTACTAATTGCTCATAATGTCGTTTGGCGAAGCTTACAAACTGAAGATAGCAACCCCTCTCCCCTAAGGTACCATAAATAAATCCATGGACCCCAGTTTCTGTTTTATCTAATGGCTCTAAGGACCCTGCATAAGCCGCCTTATTTCCAATACGCTCTGGTTTATGTATATGGCCTAAAGCCACATAATCAAAGGGAGTATCTATAAGCTCCTGTCGATTCATCGGATTATTGTTGGAATCTCCTCCATGAGCTAATAAGATATGATAACCTTCTTTGTTCAATGGTCTTATGTCTCGAAGACGATTCACCTTAACATCCTGAGTCTCGTAACTATACCCATAGACATAAGTATGTAGTTCTTCAATAAAATAAGTCTCCACCTTGCCCTTAGAAAGCACCTTTACATTAGATGGCCAAGCCCCCTTTTCATATAATGAACCTGGTCCTATATAATCATGATTTCCTGCAATCAATACAATCTTTGTTTTATTTAGTTTTTCAAATGCATAAAAGACCTCTGAGAGTTCCTGCCTACTAGGCTGACGATGAAACAAATCCCCAGCAATTAACAGGAGATCCACTTCCTTCTCTCTACAAAAATCTACGGCCCTAAAAAAGGTCTCATACAGCTCTCGTTTCCTGGCCTCACTCCAGGGATGTCCCAAATCCGGCTGCATTCCCAGATGCACATCTGCAATATGTACAAATTTCATACAAAACCCTTTCTTTAAATGGTCTTTCCTACTTTTTTTAGTCTAGCATAGCCAAAATTTCTCGTCAATCACCTTATGTAGGTATTATACATAAACTTTTCTAGAAAAACACTCGATATGTATTATAAATAGAAGATTGTAAAGCAAAATTTAATAGTTCTGTTATTGACTTTGCCTAGGAATTCACTTATACTTTATACACATTCAAGAGGACTTTGTTTTTTCATAAAAACAAGCTGTCTAAGACCTTGAAGTAGATTTATTCCATAAGTTTCGATCACAGTATTACAATATAACAGGTAGATTCGCATATACTATAGTATGGTCTTGACCTAACTTATGCGAGCAAGAAAGGATGTGATTCGATGAAGATTGAAAAGATTAGTGAGAATCAGATTCGCTGTACCCTTAACAAAGAAGACCTAATGGATCGCCAGTTGCGTTTAAGTGAACTAGCTTACGGTACTGAGAAAGCTAAATTGCTTTTCCGCGATATGATGCAGCAAGCTGCTTTTGAATTTGGATTCGAAGCAGACGATATTCCTCTTATGATTGAAGCTATCCCTATATCTCCAGAGAGCTTGATACTCGTTGTAACAAAAGTGGAGGATCCTGATGAATTAGATACTCGTTTTTCCAAATTCTCTCCTGAGGAGACGGATGAGGAAGTAGATGAGGACGAAGAAGAGGATGATAATTCCTATGCAGATGAGATTATTAACTGTTTTAGTCAGCTAGATGAACTTCTGGATATGGATAAGAAATCCTCCAAAGAGACTACAGACAAGAATAAACTCTATGAAACCAATGCTGATACTACTAGCGATGATAAGCGTCCTTCTACTGAGTATAATCCAAAGCAAAAGGTTTACAAAGTATTTTCTTTTCATTCTCTTGAAGAGGTAATACAGCTTAGTGTTAACCTGATAGGTTTATATCATGGTGAGAATGATTTATATAAAGATACTGTAAGTAGCACATATTATCTGGTTCTGAATAGTTCTGACCACACTCCACAAGAGTTTAATCAGATTTGTAACTTCATTTCCGAATATGGCAGGATGGAAAGAAGCACTTATGCATCTCTTGCCTTTTATAAGGAACACTATGAGGTTATTGTGAAGAATACTGCTATTCAGATTCTTTCCGTTATGTAACACGGTATTATCATGATAGAAAAACAAAATGTTTTACTTACAAATATCTATGTAATAAAAAGTGCTTCTCTTTCTCTTTCTTGAGAACAGGAAGCACTTTTTGATTATCAAAATAGTAAGAACTATTAAATTTACTGTAACTTAAGAATAAGCTCTGCTTATTTGCTCTCAAGGTATGCATTTAAGTCTGCAACCAATGCATCTGCATCCATTCCATGAACCATAGCTGCTTCCTCTAAGCTTTCAGCCTGCGCTGATGGACATCCAAGGCAGTGCATTCCAGCATTTAATAGAATAGGGATTAATCCCTGGTCAATCTGGATTACTTCAGCAATCACCATATCTTTTGATATTTTAGCCATGTTTTACCTCCCATGTTAGTATTGATTTTGGAAATAAGCCTATTATATTCCACATCTCTCATATCGTCAAGGTCAAGGTGTTGGTTTTTCCAATCATTTCTTTTGATAAAAAATATCATTTTAGCATTTTTATCAGATTTGTCATTTTGCCTTATTGCAACATATTTATATTTTTTCGACAAACATTTTTTATAGGAAAACTTTCGATTCAGAATGGATTGTATACAAAATACACAACACTTTTGTTTTTATTGAAAAACACCTTTGACAGTCCTCTGTATTATTGAGCTTTTTTATTAATAGCTACCATATACTGGAGCCCCCGGTCGGTTGACGGATACCTGAATTATATCATATAATACACAAAGATAAGAATTCACCAAATGACATAAATTGGTGTTCTTTTCCTATTTATTTGTTTCACTAATCAAGACGACACTTGTAGATGATAGACTATATGGAGTAAAGGTAATTGATGTTTTTAAGAAGGAGGAAACGAAATGAAGGCAGAATGGTTAGGATTTAAACAGGGAAAATGGACTACTTCCGTTAATGTTAGAGACTTCATTCAGGAAAACTACACCATGTATGATGGCGATGATTCCTTTTTAGCTGCCCCAACAGAAGCTACAAAGAAGCTTTGGGACCAGGTTATGGATCTATCCAAAAAGGAACTTGAAGCTGGTGGTGTACTAGATATGGATACAAAGATTGTATCTACCATTACTTCCCATGGCCCTGGGTACTTAGATAAAGAATTAGAAACTATAGTTGGTTTTCAAACTGATAAACCTTTTAAGCGTTCTCTTCAACCATTTGGTGGTATTCGTATGGCTCAAAATGCATGCCTGGAAAATGGATATGAAGTAGACCCTGAGGTTGTTGACATATTTACAAAATACAGAAAAACTCATAACCAAGGAGTATTCGACGTTTACACTCCTGAGATGCGTTTAGCAAGAAAGTCTGGTATTATTACCGGTCTTCCTGACGCTTATGGTCGTGGTCGTATTATTGGCGATTACCGTCGTGTAGCTTTATATGGTGTTGACATGCTGATTGAGGATAAGAAAAATCAGCTTAGTACTTCTCTAGTACGTATGACATCCAAGAACATGCGCTTAAGAGAAGAACTTTCTGAACAGATCCGTGCTTTAGGAGAGTTAAAAGAATTAGGTAATATCTATGGATTTGACATCTCAAAACCAGCTGCAAATGCGAAAGAAGCCATCCAATGGTTATACCTAGGATACTTAGCAGCTGTAAAGGAGCAAAACGGTGCTGCCATGAGTTTAGGTAGAACCTCTACCTTTTTAGATATCTATATCGAGAGAGATTTAAGAAATGGTGTAATTACTGAGGAACAAGCACAGGAATACATCGACCACTTCATTATGAAGTTAAGACTTGTTAAATTTGCTCGTACCCCTGAGTACAATGCGCTCTTCTCTGGTGACCCAACTTGGGTAACAGAATCCATTGCTGGTGTTGGTGTAGATGGACGTCACTTAGTAACTAAGACCTCTTTCCGTTACCTTCACACATTAGATAACTTAGGAACCTCACCAGAACCTAACTTAACCGTTCTTTGGTCCACTCGTCTTCCTAGAAACTTTAAGGAATACTGTGCAAAAATGTCTATTAAATCTTCCTCTATTCAATATGAAAATGACGATTTAATGAGACAGACTCACGGAGACGATTATGCCATTGCTTGCTGCGTATCTTCTATGCGTATTGGTAAGGAAATGCAGTTCTTTGGCGCTCGTGCCAACTTGGCAAAGTGTCTTCTCTACGCAATCAATGGTGGTGTAGACGAAAAGCTTAAGATTCAAGTTGGACCTAAGTTCCGCCCAGCAGAGGGTGAATACCTTAACTATGATGATGTAATCCAAAAATTTGATGATATGATGGAATGGTTAGCAGGTTTATATGTAAATACACTTAATGTTATTCATTTCATGCATGATAAATACTGTTATGAAAAGATTCAAATGGCCCTTCATGACAGAGAAGTTAAGAGATACTTTGCAACTGGTATTGCTGGTCTTAGTGTTGTAGCAGACTCTTTAAGTGCTATCAAGTATGCTAAGGTAAAACCTATTCGCGATGAGAACGGCGTTGTTACTGACTTTGAGGTAGAAGGTGACTTCCCTAAATACGGAAACAATGACGACCGCGTTGACCAATTTGCAGTAGATCTTGTAAGGAACTTCATGGATAAGATTCGTAAGCATCACACTTACCGTGATAGTTTCCCAACTATGTCTATCTTAACTATTACTTCTAACGTAGTATATGGTAAGAAGACAGGAAATACACCAGACGGAAGACGTATGGGAGAACCTCTTGCACCAGGCGCTAACCCAATGCACCGCAGAGATACTCACGGAGCAGTCGCTTCCCTTGCTTCCGTAGCAAAATTACCATTTAAACATGCACAGGACGGTATCAGCAACACCTTCTCTATTGTACCAGGGGCTCTTGGTAAGGATGATCAGCTGTTTACCGGAGAGATCGATTTAGATACTCTAGGTGAATAATATGAATGAGAAAAAACAAATTGACAACATTATTGAAATGCTAGATGGTTGCGTTTTAGAGGGTGTAGGTCATATCAATCTTCAGGTAAATCCAGATGACGGAGAGGACCTACAGGTAAGAACCTATAAAAGCAACGACTGTTCCCGTGGAAACCAAGCATGTGCTGTTCCAACCATACAAAATGGCATTGATTAAGAATAGGAGGATCATTTATGGCAACTCAACAAATCGATAACTTAGTTCAATTATTAGATGGTTATGTAGAAAAGGGTGGACATCACCTTAACGTAAATGTATTTACAAAAGAGACTTTATTGGATGCGCAGGCTCATCCTGAAATGTATCCTCAGCTTACTGTACGTGTTTCCGGCTATGCCGTAAACTTCAATAAGCTGACTAAGGAACAACAGGACGACGTTATTTCCCGTACTTTCCACCAAAATATATAAGATGTTAGGTCGAATTCATTCTATAGAGAGCTGTGGTACAGTAGATGGCCCTGGTATTCGCTTTGTAGTTTTTACACAAGGCTGTCCTCTTCGCTGTAAGTACTGTCACAATCCAGATACCTGGAATTGTGACGGTGGTACCCTTATGGAGGTATCTCAGATCTTAGAACAATATGAGGCATGTAAGGAATTCCTGAGAAATGGGGGAATCACTGTTACGGGCGGGGAACCCCTGCTTCAGATGGATTTTCTTATAGACCTATTTACTAAGTGTAAGGAACGAGAAATTCATACTTGCATTGATACCTCTGGGATTGTATATCAACCAGATAATAAGGTTCAACAGCAGAAGCTGGAACAACTTATGGCTGTTACAGACTTGATTCTATTAGACATCAAGCATATTGATTCCACCAAGCATAAAGAACTTACAGGTGCTGATAACAATGGCATACTTGGCTTTGCTCAGTATCTGAATGAACACAATATACCAGTATGGATTCGCCACGTAGTTGTTCCTGAAATAACCACAAATGATGAAGACTTATATCAACTTGGGTACTTTTTAGGACAACTAAAAAACATCAAAGCCCTAGATGTATTACCATACCACACTATGGGTGAAGTCAAATATGAGCGTCTTGGAATCCCATTTCCTTTAAAAGGTGTTAAAGCTGCCACAAAGGATGATGCAGTTCGTGCTAGAGATATCATCCTTAAGGGCATGAAGGCACGTATCAAGGGATAACAATCCCTTTGTACTAAATAAAAAACCTGTCCTAAAGTATTGTATTATTCCCATTTTTAAGTTAAAATATAAGCGAATTTACTTAAAAAAGGAGGATAATATTATGGCACACGTAATTAAAGATACTTGTATTAGCTGTGGAGCTTGTGAAGCAGAATGTCCAGTTAGCGCAATTTCTGCAGGAGATAGTCAATATGTTATCGATGCAGACACTTGTATCGATTGTGGCGCTTGCGAAGCTGTCTGTCCAACAGAGTCTATCGAAGGCTAATCATAAATCGTTTCATAGGCCTATAGACTATAAACAATTATAGACCAATAAAAGGAGCTGAAAGCACTTCTTAGTATGATGTGCTAAAGCTCCTTTTTATTTATTCTCTTCCAAACATTCTTTTTTTCTTCTTCTTAGTTATGGTAGCAGCCACTTCCTGTCTACTTTTCTGGACTCCTCGAATGGTCTCATCTAGCTTCTTAAATCTCTCTTCCTCTCGGTCCTCTCGGATACGAAGTAGGTAGTCCATCTCCTTGACAACAGAATCCGTGACCTTTTCTGTTACTGCTTCTGTAATCTCTACATTATTCTCTGTTACTGCCTCTAACATAATACGCTTCATAATATCTTGAAACTGATTCATCTTCTCTGTCGTAGATGACTTTATCATTAAGTTGTGACTCTTAGCTTCCATGAGCTGTGAACTAGCATGTCCACCTTGTAAATCACTTGCGTTCTCTGCACCTTGCTCTCTATGTTCCATTACTTGCTGCCTTTCTATATCTAGACCCATTGCACGTAGATTCATCTCATCCTTAAGCTTAAGAATTCCTACATGGTCTAAATCTTCTATTTTCTTTATATCTGGAAGCAACAGCTTAATAGCCTTCAGTTGGTAGCCCAGATCTTTTAATTCCTTAATCTTCAGTAATAGCTCAATATTCTCTTCACTGTAACATCTATGCCCCATATTATTACGATTTATAGTAAGATCCAATTCTTCTTCCCAATATCGAATTGTATGTGGTTTAATATTAGTCTTCTCGACTACTTGTGAGATTACATAGATACTGTCGCCCATACCATACCTCCTTTATCATACTTTAAATTATAGCATAGGAAGAATGATTTTCAATAAACATTTCCATATATTTACATAGTTTTCATCGACATGGAATTAGTCCATGTTCTAAAATCATACATTCTTTGAACAATTACACTAATTCACGCAAATTATACCGTTGGTAAAAAAATATTTTTACTAATTGTATTAACAGTATATTCCAATACTTTTACATATCCATTATAATACAACTAAAGGAGGAGGTATCCATATGAAGTTAAATATAAGTGAGATAATACGTAGCCAGCGTAAAAGGATGAACTTAACACAAGAACAGTTGGCTGAAGCGGTAGGGGTTACAATAGGTGCAGTCTCTAAATGGGAATCTGGTTTGTCCTCCCCCGACATTTCAATGCTCCCCGTACTAGCTGATTTCTTTGAGATATCCATTGATGTGTTATTAGGTTACCAACTAACCTGTAGAACTTCAACATCTGCTTCTGAGAAAATTCATAATCTTTGCCTGCAGAAAAACTATAAGGATGGGATGATGGAAGCAGAAAAAGCCTTACAGCGGTTTCCGAATCATTTTGAAGTGGTTTATGAAAGTTCTTTTCTATACCATATTCAGGGGGTGGAAGAGAAAAACCATTCCTCTCTTAATAAAGCCCTCCAACTATACGAAACTGCATGTGGCTTAATTTCACAAAATACCAACCCTTTAATTAGCGAATCAAGAATTCACTCCAGCATTGGTGAGGTTTACATCTCCTTAGGAGAGATAGATAAAGCCATTGAACACCTTAAGAAATACAATTCCTCTGGCTTAAACAACGCAATGATTGGTTATCTATTGACAATGGTTGAAAAATACGAGGAGGCATTACCCTATCTCTCTGATTGTCTACTAGAATCAATAGTAAGCTTATTCCGTACGACGCTAGGTCTTGCTAACTGTTATGGAAACGATAGTGACTTTTCCTCGGCCTTAGATGTACTAGAATGGTTTTCTACTACTCTTAAGGGATTAAAAGAGCCAAACTCCATTTCCTATATTGATAAAGCTTTAGTTGTGCTTAATACCAGCTGTGCTCAGGTTGCTGCCTCTATGGAGGACAGTAAACTAGTAGAACACTATCTTAAACAAGGAATCACTCTTGCAAAAGCTTTCGATGCCACTCCAAATTATTCAGTTTGTAACATCAAATACTATAGTGGAAAAGATATGTCCATTGGTGATGATTTTGGAGAAAGTGCTCTGGAAGGAATGGAATATCATATTAATACATATGACGGAGATAACACATTACTATCAACTATTTTTAGGAGGTTAATTGATGAAGAATAACCAAGATCTTAGCAGAGAATTTAAGAAGCAGTTTTACAAAAACAACAAAGCTTCTCTTGCCCTTGCACTTCTATCTATGTTTCTTCTAGCTTGTGGCAACCTACTAATCTCTTGGATGCTGCAGCAAATTATTGATGTAGCTTCTGGAATCCCTGGTCCTTTTACTCTGCTGCAACTCACATTTATATGTATAGCAATCACCCTAGGTATTGTGCTCTCCCTTATACTTCAATACCATTCATCTCCACGATTTATTAAAAAAGCAATACAACAATATAAGGACTTTGCATTTAAAAAGCTGACAGAAAAGAGCATGCATTCCTTTACGGCGGAGAATACCTCTACCTATGTGTCTGCCTTATCCAATGATGCAACTAGTATAGAAAACAACTACTTGGCACAGCTCCTCCCCCTTGCTCAGGATATATTTCTTTTCGTTGGTGCCTTTGCACTAATGCTTTACTATAGCCCGTTTCTTACTCTAATCGCCTTTTTACTATCCCTATTTCCAGTTATCGCTTCTGTTTTGACTGGTAACCGCCTTGCTATTCAAGAAAAAGTTGTATCTGACAAAAATGAAGGTTTTATAGCTACTTTAAAGGATATGCTATCTGGCTTTTCTGTAATTAAAAGCTTTCAATCAGAACGAGAAGCAGTTAAGTTATTTTCTTCTAGCAATCTAGATGCTGAGGAGGCGAAATGTAAACGCCGTAAAATAGAAATTCTAATACTCACCTTAGGAATGGTGGCAGGAATTATTGCACAATTTGGCGTCTTTATTGTAGGTGCCTATCTTGTATCTACAGGAGATGCGATAACGGTTGGTGTGATCATTATCTTTGTCCAACTTATGAACTTTGTGATAGGCCCCATAGCATCTGTACCACAGATTCTTGCCGGTAAAAAAGCCATTAACACTCTACTTGACAAAATGGCCTCTGCCATTAACTCCAATGTTCGTAAGGAAGGTACAATGGTCCATACAAG
>JAEZQN010000145.1 GCA_023441145.1 Bacillota bacterium | reverse complement strand
ATATGAAGAAAAATAGTAATAAACCAATCTTCTTAAAAAAACAAAGTATTTCTAAGAAATTATTTTCCCTAATTCTTGTATTAGCGATCACAGCAATTGTATGTACTGGATTTCTTACTTTTACCTTAATAACGATAGTAGATATTAGCGATGATATTGTTGGCAATCAGGTTGTTATGAGTGAGAAGATATCGGATATCTCTAGTGGCTACAGCCATATTAACAGTCAGGTTCTAACACATGTTTTGACACCTAATAGTGGTACAATGGATGAAATCAAACAGAATATTATTGACGAATTTACTCTTTTAGATACCAATGTTTCTGAATTTGAAAGCTATTTAGTGGAGGATGATTCTAGAAAGATAGATTTAGATAGTTTTAAGAAGGAGTTCGCAAAATACAAAAAAACAGTAGATAGCCTTTTAGAATCAAGTAAGACAAATAAAATGCAAGCAGAGGTATCTGCAAGTACGAATTTATCCATGTTTAATCAGCAGATAGAAGGCTATTTATCTGCAATGAGTGTAAAGACAGAAGAGGATATGAAGAACGGTCAGAATAAGATGCTTGATATGGCAGCTACAATTCCAATCGTTGTTGTCGTAGCGATTTCTCTTTTAATCGTTGTCGCTGTAGTAACCAATATATTTATCCGTCGTTTGGTCATTTCTTCAATCAAACTATTGACTAAACAAGTGGATAGTATCGTAAATGAAATTAAAGATAATTCAGGTGATTTAACGAAACGTGTAAAGGTAAAATCTAAGGATGAAATCGGAAGATTAGCTTTTGCAATTAATGAATTTATTTCACAGTTACAAGAAATCATAGGTGCCCTTATTTCTGGATGTTCAGACTTGTCTATACAGCAAGGCACTGTTGGAAAGAGTGTAGGTGCTGCAAATAGTGGAGCTAAAAATACTGCCTATACTTTAGAAGAAATGGCGGCAAGTATGCAGGAAGTAGCGGCAACTGTCTCCCATGTGGCAGAAAATACCTATTTAGTAGAACAAGAAGTAGACAAAATGTCTAGTGCTGCAATAAATGGTAGTAAGTATGCTGAAGATATTAAAAAGGAAGCTGAGGAAGTGGGAAAACATGCTTCTGAAAGCCGTGAGTACGCAGTGAAAATGATTCATAACATAGACATAAATCTTAAATCTAGTGTAGAAAAAAGTCATGAGATTGATAAAATTACGAAGCTCACCAACGAAATTCTTGAGATTTCAGAGCAAACTAATTTACTATCCTTAAATGCCTCCATTGAAGCTGCTAGAGCAGGAGATGCAGGAAAAGGATTTGCAGTAGTAGCTGACGAAATTCGTAATTTGGCAGATAATACAAAGGAATCAGCTAATAGAATTTATACCATTATTGAAGGCGTAATTTCTAGCGTAGAAGAACTAGCGAATAATGCCAGCGTATTATTAGATTTTGTAAACTCAAGAGTAAAAGATGATTACACTACGATGGAAGAGACTGGACGTAATTATAGTAAAGCGTCAGAAACCATGGATGCAATAATGAAGGAACTTAGCAGTTCAATGAAAGATCTTATGGTAACAATACAAAATGTTAACTTAGCTAATCAAGAAATTAATCACACCGTAGGAAAGAGTGCTCAGGATATCACAAACATTGTTGGTTCCAATTGTAGTTTACTAGAAGAGATGAATGCAATTACAGAGTCTCTTACAAAAGTTGAGGATGTAGTAAGTCGATTAAATAAATGTGTACAGTATTTTAAATCATATTAAATAATATTAGGTAAAAAAGCTCTGAAGATTTTCAGAGCTTTTTTGCTGTCCAAAGAAATAGTTTGCATAAGTTAACATAACTTAATTATGTAAACTTTATATTACTTATATATAATAAAAATTTACAAATATTAGTTCATAGTGTAAAATTAAACTAAAGACCTAATTTGATACTTAATTGCACGTACATAATATATATCATTATTAAGAGGAGGGTTGTAGTTAACGTTTTATTGAGATAAGTATAATTTTTAAATCATGATTACTATGGTAAAAGAGAGGATAAGTAAAATGAACGCAAAGAAGAAAAGAAATGTTATATTAGTATCCGTAGTTTTAGTAGTAATTATAGCAATCGCAATTGGAGTAAAGTTATATTTAGACAAAGATAGCAAGAATGATCTCAAATCTATTTCAAAAGAGCTAACAGAGAAAACTACACTTTTATGTGAAGGTTTAAATGACAAGGATATAGAGGCACTTAAAGCACTATATGTAGAAAAGTATGTAGGGAATATAGATGCTAATTATATCCTTAATTTATTGTCAGAACAAGATGAGCTAGATAAAACGGATATTAGTGTGGATGATTTTTATTGCACAGTAAAAGAAATCTTAAATAAAGAATTTGAGGAACAATCAGATGACTCATTTAGCCAGATGGAAGAGATAAATGAATATGAGATGAAGGTTCTTGTAGAGTTTGGAATTAAGGGACAAAAGTCTTATAGTCAAAAATGGAAGATAATCTTCAATAAAGAAAATAATGAATACAAAATTAGTGACATTGGGCTTATAACAAATACTCTTTCTGAAATTCAATAAGATGAAGAAAAGAGAGGTTATGTATTAATCTTATAATACATATTACCCTAATAGTATGAAAAGAATAATTTCATTTCTTCTGACCATATGTTTAGTATTATCACTTACTGCATGTAACGGAAATGATAATGTGACAAATCAATAACGGAATAGCTTTATTAATGGCTAATAAAGTACTTAATATAGATAATAATACCAAAATATTAGTGAAAGAGCAGTTAAATTACCTTTTAGGTGTTAATACAACATCCTATTGTTTCGTAACAGGCTATGGAACGATAAGCCCAGTAAGTACACATGCAAAATGTTATGCAGATAACGCACAGAGTTATTCCTGTAATGAAGTTACTATCTATGGGATCCTCTGCTTGTTTATCTATTTGCTGGTATTCAGGCAAAATAGTGAGTTTAAGAAAGTTAAACACTTGAATATAGGAAAGAAAGCCTCGTTATTTTGAGGCTTTCTTTTTTGTAATGGTAAACATAT
>JAEZQN010000006.1 GCA_023441145.1 Bacillota bacterium | reverse complement strand
AGAAGATAGAGATGAATACTTAGCAGAAGGTGTATTCTGGGTACCAGAAAATGCACGCTGGAGTTATATTGCTCAGCACTCTAAACAAGCTGAAATCGGTCAGATTGTAGATACGGCGCTAGATGCTATTGAGAAAGAGAATGATAGCTTAAAGGGAGTATTACCTAAGAACTACTCACGCCCAGAATTAGATAAAAGAATACTTGGAGAAATTATTGACTTATTTACAAATATCAATGTAGGTGGCCAAGAAGCAAGAGAAAAAGATGTATTAGGAAGAGTATATGAATACTTTCTAGGTAAATTTGCAGCAAATGAAGGTAAAGGTGGTGGAGAGTTCTACACACCTAAATGTATCGTTAAGCTGATGGTAGAAATGGTTGAGCCATACAAAGGCTATGTGTATGACCCTGCTTGTGGTAGTGGTGGGATGTTCGTCCAATCTCAAAACTTTATCAAAGAACATAGTGGGAATACTTTTGATATCTCAGTGTATGGACAAGAATCAAATCCTACGACATGGAAACTAGCTAAAATGAACCTTGCCATTAGAGGCATTGAAAATAATTTAGGCAGCAAAAATGCAGATACTTTCCATGATGACCTACACAAGACACTTAAAGCAGATTTCGTTCTTGCGAATCCTCCATTTAATGATAGTGATTGGGGCGGTGCATCTCTACAAGATGACCCTAGATGGAAATGGGGTGTAGCACCAACAGGTAATGCCAACTACGCATGGCTTTCACATATGGTAGATAAATTAGGCCAAACAGGTATTGCAGCAGTGGTACTGGCAAATGGTTCGCTTTCAAGTAATACTTCTAATGAAGGAGAAATTCGTAAAAACTTCCTTAATGCAGATCTAGTAGACTGTATTGTAGCATTACCAGATAAATTATTCTACACAACAGGTATTCCAGTATGTATTTGGTTCTTAAATCGTGATAAAAAGCATAAAGGAAAAACCCTCTTTATCGATGCACGTAAACAAGGAGAAATGGTGACACGTAGACTTCGCGAACTAAGTGATGAAGATATTAGAAAGATTGCTGATACTTACATTAACTATAAACATGGTACAGGCTATGAAGACATTCAAGGCTTCTGCAAAGTAGCTACTATTGAAGAAATTAGAGAACATGACTATATCTTGACACCAGGACGCTATGTAGGAATTGAAGAAGCAGAAGAGGATGGTGAGCCATTTGAAGAGAAGATGGATAGACTAACAACAGAACTTGCCAAGCAATTCCAAAAGTCCAAAGAGCTTGAAGAAGAAATAAGAAAGCAACTTGGAGGCATTGGATATGAGTTTTAGTGAATGTTTAAATAATATTCCAGATACTTGGGAGATTGTTAGTTTGCCAGAAGTAATAGATTTTATTGTGGATAACCGTGGAAAGTCTGTACCAACAGAGGAAAAAGGGATACCTTTAATTGCTACCAATTGTGTTAAAAATGATAGTTTATATCCTACAAGAGATAAAATACGATATGTTACAGAAGAAACGTACCGTACGTGGTTTAAATCATACCCACTTCCTGGGGATATATTATTTGTTAATAAAGGAACACCAGGTAGAGTATGTCTAATACCAGAAAAAATAGATTTCTGTTTTGCACAAGATATGGTTGCTTTACGAGCTAATCATAAAATCTACAATAGATATTTATTTGCAGTGTTAAGGTCAACTTTCTTTCAAGAACAAGTGATGGGGCATAGTGTTGGGACTATGATACCTCATTGTAGAAAAACGGATTTTGAGAAATTAGTGTTACCACTTCCACCTTATGACGAGCAACTGGAAATAGGTAATATGTATTATATGCTGAGTGAAAAAATAGAGCTTAATAATCAAATGAATAAGACCTTAGAAGAAATGGCACAGGCTTTATTTAAAAAATGGTTTGTAGATTTTGAATTCCCTGATGAAGATGGAGAACCTTACAAATCAAGTGGTGGAGAAATGGTTGATAGTGAGTTAGGAATGATACCTAGGGGATGGGGAGTTGGATATCTAGGTGATATACTTGAAATTTATGATTCAAAAAGAAAACCATTATCGTCTAGACAACGTGCTAATATGGCTAGAAACTATCCTTATTATGGAGCGGCATCTTTAGTAGATTATGTAGAAGATTATCTTTTTGATGGAATTTACGTACTTATTAGTGAGGATGGAGCAAATGTTGTTGATGATAATGGATATCCATTAGTACAGTATGTATGGGATAAGTTTTGGGTAAATAATCATGCACATATTGTAAAAGGAAAAAATGGATATAGTGAAGAACACATATATATCCTTGTAAAAAACACCAACATGCAAGCTATTGTTACAGGGGCGGTACAACCCAAAATTAATCAAGCTAATCTTAAGTGTGTGAAAACTATAATTGCACAGTCAACAATTATAGAAAAGTTTAATCATTTATTAACCAGTGTATTTAATCAATATAGGAGCAATGCTATGGAGAATGGAAGATTAAAGGAAATGAGAGATATTTTATTGCCTAAACTTATGTCAGGAGAAATAAGAGTAACAGATCTACAAAAATAAGGAGGGGAGCTATGGCTTTTACAGAGGGGAACTTTGAAAATGTAGTCATTGAATACCTAAAGGATTTAGACTATACCTATATCCATGGTAGCCAGCTGACTAAAGAGGACAAAGAAGTTTTACTATTAGATAGACTAGAAGGCTCACTCATTAATATCAATCCCAATATATCACACTCAGCTATTAAAGAAGCCATTCGTAAGATACGTCACTTTGAGACCAATGATGTCTTTACCAACAATAAGCTCTTTCATCAATATTTAGTGGAGGGGGTAGAGGTAAGTGACTTTGTAGAGGGTGAGATAGTATACCATACTATTAAGTTAATAGATTTTGAAGTACCAAGGAACAATGATTGGCTTGTAGTGAACCAATTAGAAATAACGGAAGATGGTACTAAGAAGCGTCCAGATGTATTTGTTTATGTGAATGGTATACCGCTTGTTGTGATGGAGCTTAAGAGTACTTCTCGTGAAGAAGTGACCATCGAAGATGCTTACAATCAGCTCATGAACTATAAAGAGGTGCATATCCCATCATTATTCTATTACAATGCTTTTTTAGTCATTAGTGATGGGGTGAGTACAAAAGCAGGTACTATTACAGCTTCCTACG
>JAEZQN010000414.1 GCA_023441145.1 Bacillota bacterium | reverse complement strand
AAAGCAGCTGTTGAAGCTATGAAGGATGGCGATGTTGTTCTTTTAGAAAACACTCGTTATAGAAAAGAAGAAACTAAGAATGAAGAAGCATTTAGCAAAGATTTAGCTTCCTTAGCTGATGTATTTGTTAATGATGCATTTGGAACAGCTCATAGAGCTCACTGCTCCAACGTAGGTGTTACAAACTTTGTTGATGAAGCTGTTGTAGGATACTTAATGCAGAAGGAAATTGATTTCCTTGGCAATGCAGTAAACAATCCAAAGAGACCATTCGTAGCAATTCTTGGTGGCTCTAAGGTTTCTAGTAAGATTTCTGTAATCGATAACCTTCTTGATAAGGTAGATACACTTATCATCGGTGGTGGTATGGCTTATACCTTTATGAAGGCTATGGGTGAAGAAGTTGGGAAATCTCTTCTTGAAGCTGATTATCTTGACTATGCAAAAGAAATGATGGAAAAAGCGGAAAAGAAAGGTGTTAAATTATTAATTCCTGTAGATACTGTTGTAGCAAAAGAGTTCTCTAACGATGCTGAGTTCAAGACTGTAGGCCGTGGACAAATCGAAGCTGATTGGGAAGGTCTTGATATCGGTGAAAAGACTCGTGAACTTTATGCTGATGCAATTAAAGATGCTAAGACTGTTGTTTGGAACGGACCAATGGGTGTATTTGAGATGTCTAACTTTGCAGCTGGTACAATTGCAGTAGCTAAGGCTTTAGCTGAAATCGATGCAACTACTATCATTGGTGGTGGTGATAGTGCAGCTGCTGTGAATCAGTTAGGATATGGAGATAAGATGACTCATATCTCTACAGGTGGTGGAGCTTCTCTTGAATTCTTAGAAGGTAAAGAATTACCTGGAGTTGCTGCTGCAAACGATAAATAATATTACTTGGGGACGTTCGCTGGTAATACCAGAGACGTCCCTGTTTACAGTGAAAATAATAAAGAATATAGATTATTCTAGAAGGAGAAGTATTATGCGTAGAAAAATTATTGCTGGAAACTGGAAGATGAATAAGACTCCTAGTGAAACCGTTCAGTTAATTGAAGAATTAAAACCATTAGTAAACAATGAAGAAGTTGATGTGGTATTTTGTGTGCCTGCAATTTCTTTAACAAAAGCGATAGATGCAGCGAAAGGAAGCAATATTCAGATCGGTGCAGAAAATATGTATTTTGAAGAAAAAGGTGCTTTTACTGGCGAAATCGCTCCTAATATGTTGACTGACATAGGTGTAAAATATGTAATCATCGGACATTCTGAAAGAAGAGAATATTTTGCTGAGACTGATGTTACAGTAAATAAAAAGGTGAAAAAAGCTTTTGAACATGGGATCACTCCAATTATTTGTTGTGGAGAGTCTTTGACACAGCGTGAACAAGGTGTTACAATTGATTTTATTCGTCAACAAATTAAAATTGCATTCTTAGATGTTACCGCTGAACAAGCTAAGACTGCTGTAATTGCTTATGAACCAATCTGGGCAATTGGAACAGGAAAAGTAGCTACTACAGAACAAGCAGAAGAGGTATGTGCTGCTATCCGTGTTTGCATCGGTGAAATCTATGATGAAGCAACTGCAGCTGCAATCCGTATTCAATACGGTGGTAGTGTATCTGCTGCAAGTGCCAAAGAATTATTTACTCAGGAAAATATCGATGGTGGTCTTGTTGGTGGTGCTAGCTTAACAGCTGACTTCGGTAAGATTGTAAACTACAATAAATAAATATTTCATCTCTTGGCAGGTTAATCACCTGTCCTGAGAATTTGCGCTAACAGCGAGCCAAGCACGAAGTGCTTGTATAACAAAAGGAGAGGCATCAGATGTTTACATCTGACTGCCGACTCTTTTGTTATAGACAAATACGAAGTATTTGGCGAGCGTCCTACACCGAGAGACGGAGTCACGAGGGAGTTTATCTTGTGACGGAGTCACGAGGGAGTTTATCTTGTGACAGAGTCACGAGGGAGTTTATCTCGTGATGGAGTCATTAGGGGTAGACGGTAAAGCGTTAACAGTATAAAGTAGGGAACCTACTAGGGCTTAGTGTGAGAATAAAAAGGATCAGAAATTATGAGTAAAAAACCCACAGTATTAATGATTTTAGATGGTTATGGATTAAATGATGTAGAAAAAGGAAATGCAGTAAAGGAAGCAAAAACTCCTGTTATGACGAAACTTATGACAGAGTATCCTTTTGTAAAAGGTTATGCTAGTGGTCTAGCTGTAGGTTTACCTGATGGACAGATGGGTAACTCCGAGGTTGGCCATCTTAACATGGGTGCTGGACGTATTGTTTACCAAGAACTTACTCGTATCACAAAAGAAATTCAAGATGGTACATTTTTTGAAAATGAGGCTCTTTTAGCAGCTATGGAGAATTGTAAGAAAAACGACTCTGCTCTTCATATGTATGGTCTGTTATCTGATGGAGGTGTACACAGTCACAATACTCATTTATATGGCTTATTAGAGCTTGCAAAGCGCTGTGGTCTTACTAAAGTCTACGTTCATGCATTTTTAGATGGACGTGATACAGCACCTACTTCTGGTAAAGGATTTGTAGAGGATTTGGAAGCCAAGATGAAGGAAATTGGTGTTGGTAAAATAGCTTCCGTTATGGGACGTTACTATGTTATGGATCGTGATAATCGCTGGGAACGTGTTGAAAAGGCCTATGTTGCTTTAACAGAAGGTGTAGGAGTAATGGCAGATAGTGCTGTAGGAGCTGTAGAACAATCCTATGCGAAAGGTGAGAATGATGAATTCGTTCTTCCTACTGTAGTTACTGAAAATGGTGCACCAGTTGCTACTATTAAGAATAAAGATAGCGTTATTTTCTACAATTTCCGTCCTGATCGTGCCAGAGAAATCACAAGAGCTTTTTGTGACCCTAATTTTGATGGCTTTGCGAGAAAAGATGGAATGTTAGATTTAACTTACGTTTGCTTTGGTGAATATGATAAAACCATTCCTAATAAGCTAGTAGCTTTTAATAAGGTGGAAATTAAGAATACACTAGGAGAGTATTTATCTAAATTAGGTAAAACACAGTTACGTACTGCGGAGACTGAAAAATATGCTCATGTAACGTTTTTCTTCAATGGTGGTGTTGAACAACCATATGAAGGTGAAGATCGTATTCTTGTAAATTCTCCAAAGGTTGCAACATATGACTTACAGCCAGAAATGAGTGCTTACCAAGTTGCTGAAAATCTTGCAAATGCAATAAAGTCAGACAAATATGATTTGATTATCGTAAACTTTGCAAACCCAGATATGGTAGGCCATACAGGAATAGAAGATGCTGCAATTAAAGCAGTAGAAGCAGTGGATGCTTGTGTAAGTAAAGTGTATGATGCACTACTTGAAGTAGATGGTCAAATGTTTATTTGTGCAGATCATGGTAACTGCGAACAATTAGTAGATTATGAAACAGGAGTGCCTTTTACAGCACATACTACAAATCCAGTTCCATTTATCTTAGTTAATTACAAGAAAGACTACACACTTCGTGAAGGTGGTTGTTTAGCAGATATTGCTCCAACATTATTAGAAATGATGGAAATACCACAGCCTACTGAAATGACAGGTAAATCTTTATTAGTTAAGAAAAATTAAGGATAAGAAGTGGTATTTCAATAAAAATTATGATTTTTGTTGAAATACCTGTCTTATTATGATAGAATTATTGTGTTAAGCATTAGGAGGTGTAAGGGATGGCTGTTCTTAAGGTTATTACTATTATTGCATATATTGCAATATGTATTGGTTTAGTTGTAATTGTACTTATGCAGGAAGGTAAATCAGCTGGCTTAGGTACTATTAGTGGTGCTGCAGATACCTACTGGGGCAAGAATAAGGGTCGTACATTAGATGGTTCTTTAAATAAATTAACTGCTGTATTGGCTGTTTTATTTGTTGTTCTATCTATATTACTTAATATGGGATTCTGGGAATAATCAATGATATTAACATGTAAAGGGCGCTTCGTATAGGAGTGCCCTTTTTAGTATTATTAGAAGTTCTTCATAAATTTACTAATACGTTTGATGTGTTATACTGCTTATGGTATAATTTAACACATAAAAGCTTAGAATGACCTTAAAGAAAAGAAGATAATATAATTATTTATTTCAGAAGGGGGTAAATTGTATGAAAAAAATAACTTTACTCAGTAGGGCAGTCATTGTAGTATGCATAATACTAATTACTTTAGTTGCATGTAAGTCGTCCTTTGCCTATACGTTTTCGGTTGAAACAGGTGATAAAATCAAGATTAAGCTGGATACATCAGATGATTGGTCTATTAAACAGAAGGATGGCAGTTTTTCTATTTATAATAATGAGGAAACTATCCTACAGGGTGTTTTTGGTACTGAACAAAATTATACAGACTTAAAAAAGGCTGTTTCAACTGACGAAAAAGCTAAGTTAATTGAAGAATCAGAAAAAGATGGTAATACATATTTCTTCTACAGCTATGATGGCACAACAGGGGAAGAAAATAATATATTGCTTATGGTTAAGGACGCAAGTACTTGTGTCATATTGGGCAGTACTTCTTCTCAGGCTGAAGTTGAAGAAGCATTTAAACGTCTGACTATATCCAAGGAATAATGAAGAATAAAGGCATATTACTTATAATTATGTATCACTTATGCTATAATATTTTAATAAGATATAGTTCCTATGATACAACTGGAATACAACAAGAAAGGCTGGCATTCTCACATGGATAAACAAGTATTAGAACAAAAAAAAGAAGTTGTATTTTCGTATATAAGTAGCAAAGAGTACCGACCATTAAAGTTTAAGGAACTAGTGGTAACTTTGCAGGTTCCAAAGAATGAAAAAGAAGATTTAAGAGAAGTTTTGGAGAGTCTAGTTAATGAAGGTAAGATTACCATTGATGTAAAAGGTAAATTTAAGGTTTGTGCAGATAATGTAAAAGTTGGTACATTTATAGGTAATAGCAAAGGCTTTGGATTTGTTGAAATTGAAGGTGAAGACCAAGATATCTTTATTCCGGAAAATGCACAAAAGGGTGCCTTACACAATGATATTGTACAGGTTAAGGTATTAGAAGGACAGACTGGAAAACGAAGAGAAGGTGTGATTGTCTCTATTCTAGAGCGTAAGACGGATGAAGTAGTAGGAACCTTCGCTAAAAGCAAAAACTATGGGTTTGTAGTTACTGATAATCAGAAGTTTAATAGAGATATCTATATTCCAAAGGAATTTTGTAAAGGCGCTGTTACTGGCCATAAAGTTGTAGTAAAGATAACTGACTATGGTAATAAGGACAAGAAGCCTGAGGGTAAGATTGTTGAAATCTTGGGGCATATTAACGATCCTGGCGTGGACATTATGTCTATAGTGAAGGGCTATAATCTACCAACAGATTTTCCTGGACCAGTAATGAAATACATTGATGATATTTCGGATGAAGTTGATCCAGCTGATATTGGTGGAAGAGTCGACATTAGAGAATGGCAAATGGTAACCATTGATGGAGAAGATGCAAAGGATCTAGATGATGCTATTACCATTAGTAAGGAAGGCGAGATTTACAAGCTAGGAGTTCACATAGCAGATGTATCTAATTATGTAAAGGAAGGGTCTGTATTAGATCAAGAGGCATTAAAAAGAGGTACTAGCGTTTATTTAGTTGATCGGGTAATCCCAATGCTACCTCATAAGCTTTCTAATGGAATCTGTTCTTTAAATGCAGGTGTGGATCGATTAGCTTTAAGCTGCTTTATGGATATTGATTCAAAGGGGAGCGTGGTTAGCCACAAGATTGCTGAGACTGTAGTTAAAGTAACTAGGCGTATGTCCTATACAAGTGTTCAAAAAATATTAGATGGTGACGAAGCAGAACGAAAAGAGTATGAACCATTGGTTCCAATGTTTGAGTTAATGCAGGAGTTAGCTGCTATCTTACGAGAGAAGAGAAGAAAAAGAGGCGGCATCGATTTTGATTTTCCTGAAAGCAAGATCACCCTTGATAAGAAGGGGAAACCTATCGATATTAGACCATATGAACGAAATACGGCCACTCGAATTATTGAAGATTTTATGTTGGCTGCAAATGAAACTGTAGCTGAGGATTATTTTTGGCAAGAGATTCCTTTTGTGTATCGTACTCATGAGGCACCTGATGAAGAAAAAATTCAAAAACTGGGTATTTTTATTAATAACTTTGGCTATACCATAAAGGTTGGCCAGGATGAGATTCATCCTAAAGAGGTCCAGAAGCTATTAGATAAAGTGGAAGGATCTCCTGAGGAGGCTTTAATTAGTAGACTTACCTTAAGAAGTATGAAGCAAGCCAAATATACCGTATCCAATGATGGGCATTTCGGATTATCAACTAAGTATTATTGTCATTTTACCTCTCCGATTCGTCGATACCCAGATTTGCAGATTCATCGAATTATAAAAGAAAATTTACGCCGAGGTATTAGTGAGAAGCGTTCCAATCACTATCAAAAGATACTTACGGATGTTGCTACTCAGTCTAGTGCAATGGAGCGTCGTGCAGATGAGGCAGAGCGTGAAGTTGATAAGCTTAAGAAGGCACAGTATATGAAACAGTTTATTGGGGAAACCTTTGAAGGGGTTATCTCTAGTATTACGACTTGGGGCATGTATGTGGAACTTCCTAATACCTGTGAAGGTATGATTAAAGTGACGAATTTAAAGGATGATTATTATTACTATGACGAGGAAACGTATACTATGGTTGGTGAGCACACCAAGAAGGTATATAAACTAGGTCAGAAAATAAAGATTATTGTTGATGGCGTGGACTCTTTAGCTCGTACAGTTGATTTTGTACTTGCTGAGGAAGAGAAGGAAGAAACAACAGAGTAAGAAATAGGAAAATCACAAAGGAACAGTGGAAGACGCTAACTATTATAGCATCCCACTGTTTTCTTTACTAGCTAGAAAAATCATTGGTTGAAAATTATTCACTTTTCGCTATAATAGAAATAGTATGTAAGATTGGAGAAATGAAATGGCAAAGGAAACGAAAAAACTAATTGCCAATAACAAAAAAGCCTTTTTTGATTATTTTATAGAAGAAAAATATGAAGCGGGTATTGCACTTCATGGTACAGAGGTTAAGTCTTTGCGTCTAGGGAAGTGTAGTATTAAGGAGTCCTTTATTCGTATTGAAAAGGGAGAAGTGTACATTTACAATATGCATATCTCTCCGTATGAAAAAGGTAATATATTCAATAAAGATCCCTTAAGGGTTAGAAAGTTATTGTTGCATAAATACGAAATAAATAAATTGGCAGGCGAAATCCAACAAAAAGGATATACCTTAGTTCCTTTAAATGTGTATTTAAGTAAAAGTCTTGTTAAGTTGGAGATTGGTCTGGCAAGAGGTAAAAAACTATATGATAAGCGCCAGGATATAGCAAAAAAAGACCAACGTCGTGAGGCAGAAAAAACCTTTAAAGTTAAAAATCTGTATTAAATTATTCCATTGACAAAACAGTAAATTTATAATATTATCATTATCAGACGTTTATATATGACTAACATTACTATGCAATTCGGGGTAGTAATGGTTTCGACAGGGGTTTTGAAGTTGGAGAAGCTATCCGTAGGTGATGCGTTAACTCACAAAAATAAATATAAACGCTGAAGATAATTTAGCTTACGCTGCCTAGTGGCAGCTGTC
>JAEZQN010000409.1 GCA_023441145.1 Bacillota bacterium | reverse complement strand
AAGAAAAACGGTTACAAAGGATTATGATATATGGTTGAATAATATGCGAAAAATGCATGTTATTTGTAAGGAATTTAATATTAAGTTTATTGGCTATCTGCAACCGATGGTCCTTTATGGAGACTATCGTCATCCAAAAGAAGTACAGGATATTGTGGATGAATTTTGTAGATTAACTGACAATCAAAATATGGGAGCCTTAGAAAAAGAATTTTGTGATAACGTGAAAAGTAAGCTAAAAGATTATCCTTACCTTCACGATATGACAAATATATTTGAAGGGATGTCTGGGGTTTACTATGATACTTGTCACTGTACGTCTTATGGGAACCAGATGATAGCACAGCATATATGTAATAATATTGAAGAATACTCGGGTGGAGAAAATGGTTAAAAAGAAGATAAGTGTTTGTATTCCTTGTTATAACGAAATAAACAACATAGCTTTGATTTATAGTCAGCTCAAAGAAGAAATGGACAGACTATTAGACCGATATGACTATGAAATAGTATTTGAAGATAACTGTTCAACGGATGGAACTAAGGATGAATTACGAAAACTCGCTAGCGAGGATAAAAAAGTTAAGGTTATTTTCAATTTGAAGAATTTTGGTGCTATGAGAAATAGTGGCTATATTATGTTTCAGGCAACCGGGGACGCGGTTATCGGTATGCCTTGTGATTTACAAACTCCTACTCATCTTATACCAGATTACATCAGACTTTGGGAAGAAGGATATCAAGTTGTATTAGGACAAATTGCAGGTAGTAAAGAAAATAAGATTATGTATTGTGTTAGAAGTCTTTACTATAAAATTATTGGTGCTTTTTCAGAAAATCGTCAGTTCGAGCATGTTACAGGTTGTGGATTATTTGATCGTCATGCTCTTAAACTCATAGAAGCTTTAAATGAGCCAGACCCAAATTTTAGATATGCTATTACAGATTTAGGTTTAAAGACTGCTTTGATCCCTTATACACAGGAACAGCGTAAAAATGGTAAATCAAGTTATAGTATCTCTGAATATTTTAATCAGGCATTAGAAACTTTGATAGCTACATCTAAAATGCCAATGAGGTTGGCTACAAAATTGGGCGCTTTGATAACTGGATTATCTTTTACTGGAATTATTGCCTATCTGATAGTTATGATTGTCAATTGGAGTACATTTTATATTGGCATCGGAGCTATCTTGTTGGCAATATCATTTTTTGCTGGAGTATTGTTAACATTTTTAGGTGTTCTTGGAGAATACGTAATTGCTGTTTTATATAGACTTAAAAACATTCCACTAGTAGTAGAAGACGAAAGAATTAATTTTGATAAGGAATAGTAAATTAATTATAATTGCTGAGTATCGCGAAATTATCTTAGTATATACTGGGTATTTATCTAAAATTTAGATTGGAGATTTTATATGCAACAAAAGACAAAGAAATATTTGCTAATAGGTTTTGTACTCATAACTTTTTTGTTACTATTGTATAGGATAACTATCCATGCTGATATTTACGATGAAATTATAAACTTAAGCATTTCTTATAGAATTGCATTAGGAGATGTTCCGTTTTATAATATATGGGAATCATTTCAGAGTGGAGATGTTTTTTTAGCACCATTTTTATGGATTTATAAAACGATTTTTGGGACAACATCAGGTATGATACTTTATTCTAGAATATTGTATATTGTAATATTAATAATGTTAGCATGTTTATTATATAGGCTGATGAAAAAGTATCTAGATTCCCTAACCGCATTTCTATTAAGTTATGTAATTGTATTTTTTCAATTATACAGTTTATTTTATTTATGGTATGATACGGTTTCTGTAATCTTTTTCTTACTAGGAGATATTTTGTTATTAAATGCACTTGAGAACTCAAATGTTATGAAGAAGAAGCTTCTTTTTGTTGGAGCTGGTATTGCTCATTGTTATATGGCTTTTTCTTACCCATCTTTTATTTTAGTTGCTGTTTCTCTTGGTATAATTTTGTTTATTGTTAGTGTTAGAGTTTATAAGGTGTCAATTAAGGAATCTTTTCTTAGTGTATTTTGGTATGGGTTGGGGGCATGTGCCGTTATCCTTTCTCTAGTAATTTATTTTCAGAGTCATGTGGGGTTAAAAACTGTTTTTGAAACATTTCGTACAATTACTAGTTCTAGAGGAGCTAATAGTCTTTCATTTCTTGATATGGTACGAGATATTATTATTGCTTATTTGAAAGTTAATAAATTTTTAATTCCAGTCACAATATGTTTAATAATTTTATTTTTAAAGTCACTAAAAAATAAAAAATTTGTACAGTATTTTTTGGTTGGTGTAGTTGTTTTGCCAATATTTAATCAATTTTTTATTGGGAAAAATTCGCTTATGGGATTAGCAAATTATTTATCCTATATAAGTTTGTGGTGTCCGTTTATTTATTATTTAATGAAGGATAAGACTAGACTAGATAAGACTTTGTTATTGATTTTTTACCTTCCGACTTTAGTATCTATGATAGCTATTACAATGACTTCTTTATATGCTGCTGAAGGGCCAGTGAAATGTTGGCAGGCTTGCTTGCCTAGCTCAATAGCAACATTGTATTATTTAATTATAGTATGGAAACAAAATTCAGAGAAAACTAAAAAAGGTTATATTTATTTACTGGGAATTGTTATTTTGACTTTACTTTTTAACTCTTACTCATATATATATTTAAATCAACCATATATATCATTTAGTGATACTAGAATGAAACATGGACTTTTTGCGGGAATAAAAGTTAATGAGAAAATGAAGAAACAGTTAGAGTTGCAGAATTATGTAAATGCTCATATAACTAACTGTGACACTATTTTAGCAGGTTCTAGTTTACGTACTATATATCTGATGACTGATCTTAAACCATTTGTTTGGGGTGTACAATCACCAGCATACTATATTGATAATGTATTATCCTGGGATAGATGTATTATGTATTTTGAATATTTTAATGAGTATCCAGATATAATGTTTCTTGAAAAACATGAGTTAGACAACGAAAAAATTCAGCAAATTATTAAAGAACGATATAGGCTTTGCTCAAAAAAAACGATTGCCTCTAAGAAAGTTTATGTATATAAGAAGAGTGAATTATAGAGTTGTATTGGGTTATTTTTGTTGGTATTTTGTATTATTTTACTGAATGGATAAATATCAGCCTATTTTAATAAAATGGATATAGATTAAAATTTATGTGGTATAGGAATGTTGTTCTTTTGCTATGGAACATATTTATCTTTATAAAAACTGGAATATATAGTATTATTAGGTTTAAAATGGTAGAGTCATAATATTGGTGACTATTCTAGTATGTGAGATAAATCAGTTATATAAATCTACTAATTTTCGAATATGAAAAATTATGTTATCTAAGGTAAAAGGAGAAAATGTTATGAAATATGCAAATTTATATATGCAGAGGGAGTCAATGAATAATTTAGGCGACAATATGCAACTATTGGCTCTGCAAAATCTGTATAATAAAATGGATATTAATGAAGAAGAAATAGTTAGAATACATTATAATGAGTTAAGCACATATGATGGAGATTACGTTATATTGCCTATCAATTATCCGTTTTATGGGTACAGAAATGATTTGGATATTACGATGTTTTCTGATAAAATAATCCCAGTTTTTTTAGGGCTTAGTATTATTGGTGCTGATGTTTCAGAAGAGGAGCGTATATACTTACGAAGATATGAACCAATTGGATGTAGAGATCAATATACCTGTGAACTATTAAGAAGTGCTGGTATCCAAGCTTATGTGAATGGTTGTATGACACTTACGTTTCCTAAGAGAAGAAATGGTTATGATGATAGAAAGAAAATATATTGCGTTGATATAGATGAGAGATTAAAGAATAGAATTCCGAAAGAGTTACTTGATGACTGTATTTTTACAACTCAGATTGTGGTTGGAGATATTAATGCAGAAGAGATGACTAAGGATTACATTAATACGTATATAAATGATGCTATGTTAGTTATTACCTCCCGTCTCCACTGTGCAGTACCTTGCCTAGCGTTAGGAATACCAGTTATATTATATAAGGAACACTATTCATTCCGTTTTCCTTGGCTAAACAAGTTACTTCCAGTCTATACAAAGAGTGATATTGATAATATTGATTGGAATGGTCATCTTGTAGATTGTGAAGGCATGAAACAGCTGCTCCTTGATAATGCAATTGATAGGATTAGAGAAACTTATGATAAATATAATAAGATGTGTACTATTAGTCAATTCTACGAGGTATCTAAGGAAGAAAATGAAAAGTGCTACACAGAACATATAGACATGACAATCAACTATATAAAAGAGAACTGGAAATCAGATCAGGTTATTAAATATAGTGTTTGGGGGATAACTCAACCAGCAAATAGAATTATTAAGTATATAGAGGATAATTATAAGAATGCACAACTTACATATGTGTATGACAAGAATAAGCAAATCGAATTTTGCGGGGTAAAAGCTAAGGATCCTAAAGAAATAGAACATGATTCAGATACTTTTATTTTTGTATGTTCTGCTTCTGCATTTCATGATGCCGAGAAACTTATGAAACATATGGGTAAGAATAATTACTTTCAGTGTAGTGGTGATGGAGTGATGAAATAACTTATGAAACACTTAATAAAAATACTACCAAACAATAAGAAGGATATTATTAAATTACTTGTACCAGCTATTTTTATCGTCTTATTTTTATTTCGAGTCTTTGAGTTAGATAGGGATTTGCCAAATTTTGGAATAGGGCTATACCAAGCTAAAGATGAGGGACATTACTCAGAGATGTCTTTACTGTACAACAAATATGGTAGTTTTACTGGGCCAAGTGAGTATCCAATAGACATAAATTCATATTTTAGAACCAATATTATTGGGAATGCTCTTCAAATTGTATCACTAAAGCTTTTAGGGAATAACTATTATGGTTTTCGTATTGTATATACGGTTTTCTCTTTATTAACAGTATTATTGCTTTGTGGTATTCTTAATCGCTTAGCAGAGTATTATGGTGTTTCTGATAAGTTTAAGAATCGAATAAAAATTATACTCTTAGCGTTCTTGCTAGTGTTCTTTCCTTTTTTATTAATGGGCAGAGTGGTAGAAAATACTGGTCTAAGAACCTTTAGTACATGTTTATTTATCTACTTGTGTTGTAAAAAAGGAATAAGTAATAAGGTAAAGTATTTTTGCTTGACTTTTTGTGGTGTGATTTCATGGGCTCTAATATATTTCTCTAATATTCATTTATTAATTGCGTGTGCAGTGCTATTTCTTAGCATTTTATTTTCTGGTTGGAATAGAGAGAATAGACTTAAACTACTGTACATGATAGGTGGAGGTATAGTTGGGTTAATTCTGGCCGAGATCTACTACTTTACAGTTTGGGGAAGTGGGCTTTTTCACAATTTCTTTGATTCTATCAGTAGCTTCTCAACAAGAGTAGTAATTACTGGAGATGAGGGTGGAATATTAAGAAAAATATTCCATGGGCTTCTAACTTTTGTGGGTAGTAATATGTTTTTATATTTTATCTCTTTAGTGGTCTTAGCTGTAATGTCCATTCTTCTTAATATTTATATATACAAAAAGGAAAGAAATGAAGCTAATCTATGTAATATAACAATAGTATGTGCTGTGTTTCTTCAGTCCTTGTTCGTCAATGATTGGAATGAAAGAAAAGTAATTGTTATTTTACCTTCCATATTAATAAGTATATTAATAAGTATTTTTTGGATTAAGAAGAATGGCTTTAGTCCTAAAAGTATGAAATTACGTTATAAACTTATTGTATTGATATTAGCAGTAGGAGCAGGTGGTTTTGCATTTGTTGCTGGATATAAATATCGTGGTTTACAAAAACATCTTGTAGATTTTCAACGGATTGATTTGGAAATCATTAAACTCAGTGGTATCATACAAGTATTACTAGCATCAATTCTAAGTGTAACCATATTTTTCAAAACCATTAGTCTTAGAGTGCAAAAGAGTATTCTGGTTATATTAGGTATTGTTGTTTTTAGTACTAATATATTCTTTGATGTAAAATATGTATATCTATATGATAAATATACAGAAAAGCAAGTCATGATTGATATAGGAAAGGACTTAGGAGATGCCTATGTCTTAGGACCTTATGTATATGGATATTGTTTGTACAATGATATAAAACCACTTGGTTTATATCCTGAGCACGCAAAGAATGATGATGTGAACTACTTTTTGGATTATAAAAACGGTCCTTATTACGCACATTATTCAGGCCTAGAGAAAACCTTTCTCTTAGAAAAAAAGTATTATAGAGGTTTGAAAGCAATAGGAAAATATTATCCTATTGGCATATTTAAAAAGACGGAGGCTAATTAAGTCTTATGAAAAAGATTAGTATATGCGTTCCTGTATATAATGAAGAAGAAAATATAGAAGATATGTATTTGGCATTATCAGATACAATGAACACGCTAAGCAAGTATGATTATGAAATACTATTTGCTGACAATTGCTCTACTGATAACTCAGCTAATATTTTACGTGATTTAGCTTCTAAAGATAAAAAGGTGAAAGTAACCCTCAATAATAGAAATTTTGGTCCTACAAGATCAGGGTTAAATAACCTTTTAAAAGCATCAGGTGATGCCATGATTGTAATTCCTTGTGATTTTCAAGAACCAGTGGATATGATTCCAGTATTTTTAGATGAGTGGGAAAAGGGCAATCTAATAGTAATGGGCCAAAAGACAAAAAGTGAAGAAAACAAGTTCATGTATTTTGTTAGGTCAACATACTATTTTGTGCTAAGAAAAATGTCTAGTAATAATCAATTTAAGCATGTTACAGGCTTCGGATTGTATGATAGAAGCGTGATAGAGCAAGTAAGATTATATCACGATAGTTTTAGAGGAATGAAGCTATATATTTCTGAATTTGGCTATCAGGTAAAGCTTATTCCCTATAAGCAACTTAAAAGAAAAAAGGGAAAGTCCAGTTATAATATAAGAAGATATTTTGATTTGGCCTTCAGTATGATTTTTCAATCTAGTGAAACTATTTTCCGTTCCATTCTAAAAGTAGGTGCTGGTATCATATTCGTTGATATAGTTGCAATGCTAGTATATATTATTAATACTGTAAATCAATCCATGCCGATTAACTTAAACACCATACTTTTGTTTTTCATATTGTTTGTATTAGGTATCATAATTGTTTCTCTAAGTATAATAGGGGAATACGTAAAAATGATATTAAAACGGGCTACCAAAAATCCTTTAGTAATAGAAAAGGACTCTATAAATTTTGATAAATAAGTTGAATTGCAAAACTGCAATTAAAGGATAAGTTCATGAAAACACTTAAAAATTTCTTTACCTATAGTAATGACATAGCAAAATCCAGTTTCACTTGGAATATGGTGGGAAGTATGTTGATGGCGTTTCAGTCAGTTATATTTCTTATTGTACTAAGCCACACAGTTGGAATAGTAGAAGCTGGAATATTTACAATTGCATATGCTAATGCCAATTTGTTTTTAACAGTTGGGAAATACGGCATGCGATACTATCAAGTTTCAGATGTAAAAAATGAGTTCTCATTTAAAACATATCTTAATTCACGATACATAACAACCGTTGCTATGCTAGGGATATCTCTGGCATATCTTGCTTATGTATCCTATAGAAACAATTATACTATGGAAAAAAGTCTTGTGATTTTGTGGATGTGTATTTTTAAAATGATAGATTCCATCGAGGATGTATATCATGGATTGTATCAACAAAACGGAAGACTAGATATTGCCTCTAAGGGGCTATCTATTCGTATGTTTAGTACAATTGTTTTGTTTGGAAGTATTTTGTTGATTTTCAAGAACCAGCTACTTGCTCTTATTATATCTACGATCTATACGAGTATCTTCCTCGTTATTTTCATTAGATTATCTAATGGTGTCATTGATATGAAAGAGCAATTATCAAGTAGTAGAGGGAGCATGAAGCAGTTATTAATCAATTGTTTGCCACTTTTTATAGGAGCATTTTTATCATTCTATATTGGTAATGCACCTAAATATTCCATTGATTCTCAATTAAATGATCAATTGCAAGCTTGCTATGGCTTCATTGCTATGCCAGTGTTTGTAATTGGCTTGTTAAATGGATTTATCTTTAATCCAGTAATAAACAAGCTATCGCTTATATGGGATCATGGTGGTTTAAAAGATTTTATTAGAAAATCAGCAAAGCAAATAGGAGTAATATTTATTATTACCGCTACTTGTATAGTTGGTGCTTATTTAATAGGGATACCAGTGCTTTCCTTATTATATAATACGGATTTACAGCCATATCGTACGGAGCTATTAATCTTATTATTAGGTGGAGGTTTTCTTGGACTATCCGGTTTACTTAGTACATTAATTACAATAATGAGATATCAAAAGTATATTCTAGCAGGGTATGCTATTGTAGCACTTTTGGCTGTGTTATTCTCAGATTTCTTTGTTGCACGATACAAAATTATGGGTGCAGCTGTTCTATATGCTATTTTAATGGCACTCCTAGCGATATGTTTTTTGATTTGTTTTTATATAGGTCTGCACAAGAGAAAGACTAAAACAACTTAAATATATGCAAAAAGGATAGGTATTTTACCTATCCTTTTTGCATATATTTAAGTATATCTGTACCTATTCATGGAGGACAAACATGATTATACGAAATTATTATTTTGCAATGCGTGGTTGGAAACTTGTGATACTGTAAGCTATTACCGTGATAACCCTTTATATATTCCCAATGCTTTTTCTTGATTTAGAACATTACATAATATTGTACTATTGGCACCTACGATAACATCTTTTCCGATAGAACATCCTTGTACAACGACAGCACCTGCACCGATAAAGCTATGATCCTCTACATGAACATTGCCACAGAGGGTGGCGTGCACAGATATGTGGCAGAAATCCTTAATGACGCAATCATGCTCTACAATTGCTCCTGTATTAATAATGTTCATTTTTCCAATGTAAGAGTTGGAATTAATGACAGCATTTTTACCTATAAAGCTACCTTCCTCTATGATGACATCGTTTGCGATAACGGCTGAGGGATCTATGATAACGGGGAATTGATACCCTATTGCTTTTAAAGAGTCATATAGCTTGTCCCTTAGTGTACTATTACCGAGATAACCTATAGAGATGCATACGTTTTGAATCCCCTGTGTGTAGTATTGTAATGCGTCTTTATCTTCTCCAATTACCTTATAATGTTTATATGTAACATGCTGGTTATCTGCATGGTCTAAGAAGCCTTTTATTTGGTATTTGCCCTGACGTTCTATGGCGTCTACTATGCTTTTGGCGTGTCCACCAGAACCAATTAGAATAATGTCTTCCATACTATATCTCCATTTCAATTGTGTTTTATAAAACTATACCATGTATTTGAGGTTTATTCAATTATTCTGATGGTAATAATAAAACCAGGGAACCCACCACAGTGGATTCCCTATTTTTATATTCTCTACGCCTTCAAATACTTTAAGCCTGCACTTACCAGCTGAGAAGCCATATAGTAGAAGGACTTCACTGGATTGGTACCTAGGTAACGATGTACCCGGTAGGTCATACGAGCAGATTTAAGCTTGTTACGGCATTTACCATTTAAACTAAGACGATACTTTAACAGTGGTTCATTGATACCGTAGGCAATCTTATATTTACGAAGGACCTTTAACCATAAGAGGTAGTCCTCGTGGCTGTCATCATGCTCCATGTAGAATTCTCTGGCCACATTGGTATCCATAAGAACAGAGCTACAGTTGATGATATTGTGCTTAACTAGCTCCTCATAGCTGATTTCTTCATGTACTGGAATTACGCTTCCTGTTGGTACACCAGCATCATCAAAAAGCTCTCTAGCAGTATAGGTTAGTACACACTGCTTTTCTTCAATAAGCTCTACTTGACGTTTAAGCTTGTCAGCAGTCCACCAATCATCAGTATCTAAAAAGGCAATGTATTTACCCTTAGCAATTGCAATTCCTTTGTTACGAGTAGCACTTACACCTAAGTTATGCTCGTTATCCATGACTGTTACATTGTCATATTGTTTATAGCGTTGTAAAAGTTCTAATGTATTGTCAGTAGAGCCGTCATTGATGACAATTAGCTCTAGGTCAATGTCGTCTTGGCTTAATACAGAATCTATCGCTCGATCAAGATATTTGGCTGCATTATAAGCTGGCATAACAACAGAAACAAGTGGTGTATTCATGTGCTACCTCCTATTTCATTCATGTACTAGATTAGAAAATTTATATGTTACAAAATTTTAATTATGAAAAACTATTTTTTGTTAATAATTCAAGTATAAAACAGCGATATTGTATTTGAATCATATCATAAATAAATTCTTATGTAAATGGAAATAATATTATATTAACCCTGCTTAAAATCTTAAGAATTCATAAATATGAAAAAAATACACACATTGAACAAATAAATATGGTATATAATATGAGAGAGATGTTTTTTGTTACATTCACTTGCATGTACATGTAATTTTTGGTATTATAAATGCTGTTTGAGGATTTGTATTTAAGAAATGTAAAGTAGGGATTAATGATGAACGAACGAGAAAAATTTAAAAAATTAATACTTCTCTTTGCCAATGGATTAGTGATTGCATCAGCAGTAGCTATTTTTTCCTTTGTTTGGTTTACACGCTATGCGACGAGGATGGACCAGCAGTATTGGTTTTGGGGAGATTATGCTATTATAGGGATCTATGCCTTAATCCTCATTTTATTGACCAAGATTTTTGGTGGTTTTAAGATAGGATATTTAAAGACCACAGATGTTGTTCTATCGCAGGTGTTAGCGATTATACTTAGTAACATAGTGGCGTATCTACAGGTAACCTTAGTAGTCCGTGTCTATACAGACATTCTTACCATAGTTAAGGTGACGCTTTTAGATTTAGCCATTATGATTCCATGGACTATCATTGTTCGTATGATTTTAACAAAGATATATCCACCAAGGCAAATGATTGTTGTTTATGGAGAATACTCTCCAAAGGATTTGATTTCTAAGATTAATAATCGTGAGGACAAATATAACATTTGTGCTTCTATTAATATAAGTGCAGGTATTGAGAGAATCAAATCAGAGATGTTGCATTATGAAGCAGTAGTGATCTGTGATGTACCATCTCAGATTCGTAATGTCTTATTAAAGCATTGCTTTAAGCATTCCATTCGTACTTATGTAACACCAAAGATATCAGATATCATGATTCGTGGTGGGGATTCCATTCACTTATTTGATACTCCACTACTTCTATCGAGAAATCATGGTTTAAACATCGAGCAGATGTTCTTGAAACGCTTAATGGACATTGTATTTTCCATATTAGCGTTAGTGATTCTCTCTCCATTTATGCTTTTAAGCGCTCTTGCAATTAAGCTTTATGATAGAGGGCCTGTATTCTATCGACAGGATAGATTGACCATTAATGGTAAGGTATTTCGTATTTTGAAATTTAGAAGTATGTGCGTGGAGTCAGAAGTGCATGGAGCACAGCTTGCCAAGAAGGATGATGATCGAATCACCCCAATTGGTAAATTACTTAGAGCTACCCATTTTGATGAGATACCACAGATTCTCAATATATTAAAAGGGGACATGTCTTTTGTAGGACCAAGACCAGAACGTCCAGAGATTGCTTCAGAGTATGAAGAATCCATTAAAGAGTTTGGATTTCGCTTAAAGGTTAAGGCAGGGCTTACAGGATATGCTCAGGTTTATGGTAAATACAATACCACACCGTATGACAAATTAAAATTAGACATGACATACATTATTAATTATTCTTTTTGGCTAGACATTAAATTGATTGTTATGACATTTAAGATTGTATTTCAAAAGGAAAGTGCTGAAGGAGTCGCCCAGGACCAGAAAACAGCAGCAAAGGACAATCGTTTGTAAGGGCATGGACTACTGTAAAAATATACAGTAGTCCTTTTACTTGATTTGCTTGTCAGATATGTTTAAACTTGATAAAATAGGAACATAGTGCAAATATTTCATACAATAAGGAGATAGTAATGAAAATAAATGTAAAAAAACTAGTTACAGGATTCCTAGCGTTTGCTTTACTGTTAGGACTTATACCTGGGAACTTAGCACAGGCAGCAACAGATACGAAAGAGACAGCAACATCTGCAGAGCATATCACCCCTACCGGTCTTTCCTTAAGTGAAACAGAAGCTAAGGTAGATACGTATGTAAAAGAGTACATAGGGAAAATAGTGCCTGGAGCAACCGTAACGGTTGTAAAGGACGGCCAAGTAGTATTACAAAAGGAATATGGCTATAGTGATGTTGATAATAAAATAGAGGTAGATTTCGAAAGTACTATGTTTGCTTATGGTAATCTATCACAAATATATACTTGGACAGCTGTTATGCAGCTTGTAGAGCAAGGGAAATTAGACTTAAATGCTGATATTCTGACCTATCTTCCAAAGGAATTTGCAACGAAACTAGGAGAAAAGCTTATTAGTGTAAATCCTATTACACTAACCAATTTGATGAATCATACAGCAGGGTTTGAAGAGACAGGACATGATACAAGCTTTACGGATTCCTCTAACTTGCAGGAGAGCTTAGAACAAGGTCTTCTGACTACCATGCCAAACCAGATCTATGTGCCAGGCGAGGTAATGACAGGGGATAGCTATAGTGTATCTTTAGCAGCTTATATCATCGAACAGGTGTCTGGAGTGTCATACAAGGAATACATAAAAACCAATATTCTAGACAAAATAGGTGCCAAGAATACAGTATTTATTCAAAATGAAACAGATGCTAGTCAACTAGGGGATGCTAAGGCAATACAGTATCTCAACAAGGGAAGTGGTAATTTTGTTAGAGAAGCCGAGAACTATTCTAATCTCTATCCTACCAATTCTATCTATGGAACTGCCTCTGATTTAGCAAAGCTTATGAATGAGCTGATGTGGGGGAAAGAGGATGGCATCTTACTTTCGAAGGAATCTTTGGATACCATGTATACAGAGAGCTATGCAATCATTGAAGGGGCCAATAAAAGCCTTCATGGATTATACGAATATCCAGCTGATGTAAAGGCATACTACTGTGATGGAGGAACCACCTCTACTTCGATGATGGTTCTGATGCCAGAGACAGGGTTTGGCTTAGTAATTACAACTAACACAAGTGCTGCAATCGAATTGTTATATGGATTAAGCTACGAACTTCTTTTGGGAGATGAAAAAGCTACTGTGTCTCCTGAAGATGATCTTCCTTCCGTAGCTACTGTAACAGACAGAGAGTATGTCGGAACAAAACGTCCCTATAGTGGGGCCCTTGAGTTTCTTGGATACTTTGCAAACTGTAGTAAATTCTCAAGAGTAGATCAGGATACGATTTCCCTAGGTTCTGATGAGTACAAACAGGTAGCCCCTTATATCTATAAATATGCAGGGGATAATAAGAGTCCATTATATAAAACAATTGCGTCTACCTTATACTTTAAGACAGATGGTACTTCAATGGCATATAAATGGTCCTATTCTGTATCTGGAGCAGCAGAGTATGTTTATGCCAGTGGCAATAAAAGTCAAAAATATCTTTCTATGACAATTTTCTTATTGGTAGTCTCCATCCTCTTTGTAGTGTTAGCAGCCATTGTTTCTGTTATTGGTTTGATTAAAGATGCGATTAAGCGTCGATTTAGCGTTAAGGGTGTACGCTTTGCATATAGTGTTTTTGTAGTTTTACTATTCCTTAGTATTTTAAATAACTGGGCGGCTTTTTCTGATATTAGTAGTGCCCAAGGAATCATGGCATCATCAATCAATGTTCATATTGTTTTAAATATTATTTTGTCAATTATTGAATTTATTGCCTTGGGATATTTAGTGTATCGCATGCGTAATGAACGACAGAGATTGGTGAAAAACCTTGTAATTGTGTTCACAGTACTAATGTACATTGGCAGCATTTATTTCTTACAAACGTGGAATTTTTATACTATGATAAAGTAGAATATTTTAAAATAAAAAATGATATTCTATATAAGACATCATGAAGTATTATTGACAATGGAAGCAGCTTACGTTATAATACAAAGAATGTATATGTAGGTACGAAAAGTCATATAATGCACTAGTGTTACCGTATTCTTCTGTGACGATAAAGGATAGAGATTGAATTTATTGTTCAAAAATATACGATATAAGTTGGAGGTAGGGTTTAGATGGCAGATAAAAAGAACATACTAACATATGAAGGGTTAGTTAAGTTAGAAAATGAGTTACATGATTTAAAAGTAAATCGTAGAAAAGAAGTAGCTCAGAAAATCAAGGAAGCCAGAGAACAAGGGGATTTATCCGAAAATGCAGAGTACGATGCAGCAAAAGACGAACAGAGGGATATCGAGGCTCGAATTGAAGAATTAGAGAAGATTTTAAAGAATGCAGAAGTTGTTGATGAAGATGAGATAGATTTAGAGGTAATCAGCATTGGATGTAAGGTAAAGATTTTTGATATGGAGTTTGATGAGGAATTGGAATATAAGATCGTTGGCTCTACAGAAGCAAACAGTCTTCAAGGTAAGATTTCCAATGAATCACCAGTTGGGCAAGCTCTTATGGGGGCTAAAGTTGGCCAGACAGTAAGTGTTGATACTCAGGCAGGAACTATTGAGTATAAGGTTTTAGAGATTCAACGTTCTAATTAGTGAGCATACTTAGCTGATTTTGCCTTGGCAGAATCAGCTATATTTAACGAATAATACTATGTCAGCCAGGGATTCCTGGTTACATAAACGAAGGAGAGATTTGAGTGGCTGAAGGAAACAACCAAGTACAAGAACAAGATTTAAATCAACTATTAAAGGTCAGAAGAGAGAAGCTTGCAGAGCTTCAGGCTAATAATAAGGATCCATTTCAGATAATGAAATATGATGTATCCTGTCATACTACAGATATCAAAGATAACTATGAAATGTACGAAGGCAAGGAAGTATCTATCGCAGGACGTATGATGTCCAAACGTGTTATGGGTAAAGCAAGCTTTTGTAATGTGGCAGACAGAGATGGCAACATGCAGAGTTATGTAGCTCGTGATGATATTGGAGAAGAATTCTATAAGGATTTTAAGAAAATGGATATCGGTGATATCGTTGGTATCAAGGGAACCGTCTTTACAACAAAGACTGGTGAGATTTCTATTCATGCCAAAGAGGTTACTTTATTATCTAAGAGTCTTCAGGTTCTTCCAGAAAAATATCATGGTCTGAAGGATACTGATGTGCGTTATAGACAACGTTACATCGATTTGATTGTAAATCCAGAAGTAAGAGACACCTTCAAGAAACGCTCCGCAATTATTCGTGAGATTCGTAACTATTTAGATGGCAAGGACTTTATGGAAGTGGAAACTCCTACACTTGTACCTATGGCAGGTGGAGCATCCGCAAGACCATTTACTACTCATCATAACTCCTTAGATGAAGACTTAAATCTTCGTATTTCTCTTGAATTATATCTTAAGAGATTAATCGTTGGTGGTTTAGAACGAGTATATGAAATTGGACGAGTATTCCGTAACGAAGGTTTATCCGTTCGTCACAATCCAGAGTTTACTTTGATGGAATTATATCAGGCATATACCGATTACAACGGCATGATGGACTTAGTAGAGGACTTATTCAAGCAAGTGGCTGAGAAGGTATGTGGAACCTCTAAGGTTATGTATGATGGCGTTGAGATCGATTTAGGAAAGCCATTTGAGCGTCTGACTATGGTTGATGCCGTTAAGAAATATGCAGGCGTAGATTTTGATCAGATTGCAGATACTGAAGAAGCTAGAAAGGTTGCCAAAGAGCATCATGTAGAATTTGAAGAAAGACACCAAAAAGGTGATATCTTAAACTTATTCTTTGAGGAGTTCTGTGAAGAGAACTTAGTACAACCAACCTTTATTATGGATCATCCAGTGGAAATCTCTCCACTAGCCAAGAGAAAGCCTTCTAATCCAGCCTATACTGAGAGATTTGAGTTGTTTATTACGAAGAGAGAGATGGCAAATGCCTTCTCCGAATTAAATGATCCAATCGACCAGAGAGCACGTTTCATGGCTCAGGAAGAGATGTTTGATAAGGGAGATGAAGAAGCACAGCACTGTGACGAGGACTTCATCTGTGCCTTAGAATATGGTATGCCACCAACAGGCGGTATTGGTATCGGTATCGACCGTTTGGTTATGCTGTTAACTGATTCTGCAGCCATTAGGGACGTATTGTTGTTCCCAACAATGAAGAGTTTGGAGAAATAAATCCAGTAAAATCAAGGGTTGTGAGAGCATATGAATTTGATAGTACAACAAATGTACAACAAATTTTCAACTTTTAATACGTTGTAATAAAGCGTAATAAGTTGAAATCCAAAAATCCAATTAAATAAGTTTGTACTTTAAGGACATTTTTCTAAAAGATAATTTAGAGAAATGTCCTTTTTTGCTATGGTCAGAGCAAATCAAATAGTACAGTTGATATGTGGAGGTAATAATTATGTGTAGAATAATAGCAATTGCAAATCAAAAGGGTGGAGTTGGTAAAACCACTACAACGAGTAATTTGGGAATAGGACTTGCCAGGCATGGGAAAAGAGTCCTTCTTATAGATGCAGATGCTCAAGGAAGTCTTACAGCGAGTCTTGGATACAGAGAACCAGATAAACTTATGACCTCTCTTGCAACTGTACTAGGGAAGATAATTAATACTGAGACATTAGTTTTAAAAGAAGGGATTATAAATCATAGGGAAGGCATTGATTTAATGCCTGGAAATATCGAATTATCGGGACTTGAGCTATCCCTTGTCAATGTTATGAGTAGGGAGCTTGTAATGCGTCAGTATGTTGATATTATACAGAATGCTTATGATTATATTTTGATCGACTGTATGCCATCTCTAGGAATGCTAACTATTAATGCCCTTGCATGTGCAGATAGTATAATGATTCCGGTACAGGCGGCATATCTTCCGGTAAAAGGATTAGAACAACTAATTAAAACTATAGGAAAAGTGAAGAGAACTTTGAATCCAAATCTTACTATTGAAGGGATTCTATTGACAATGATAGATGGAAGAACTAATTATGCAAAAGATATCACAAATATGCTAAAGGAATGCTATGGAGATAGGGTTAAGATATTTATGAATAGTATTCCAGTTTCTGTACGTGCAGCGGAGATTTCAGCTGAGGGTATCAGTATATATGAGCATGATCCTGAGGGCAAGGTAGCAATAGCTTATGGATCCCTTACGGAGGAGGTACTTTCTAATGTATAAGAGAAATAGTGCAAGTAAAATTGAACTATCGAGTTATGATGATTTATTTGGAAATTTCAATATGAGTTCAGATAACACAGAACAGATTCAGTATATACCAATATCCGAACTTCATAGCTTTAAGGGGCACCCTTTCAAAGTGTTGGATGATGATAAGATGAGTGAGACTGTAGAAAGCATTAATAAATACGGGGTGTTACTACCAGGCATAGTTAGGTCGAGGTCTGAAGGTGGTTTTGAAATCATTTCAGGTCACCGCAGAAAAAGAGCTTGTGAGCTTGCAGGTAAGAATACAATGCCTGTTTTTGTTCATGATTACACAGATGATGAAGCAACAGTGATTATGGTAGATAGCAATATTCAAAGAGAAGATATTCTACCAAGTGAAAAAGCAAAGGCATATAAGATGAAATTCGATGCTATTAAGCATCAAGGCAGTAAAGAGGGCAAACATTCATTAAATGAAATTGGAGAAGTCGCTGGAGAAAGTGGTAAGACAGTACAAAGATATATTTGGTTATCTAGACTTTCTGATGAACTCTTAGAGATGGTTGATAAAAAGAAACTTGGAATTGTCCAGGGAATAGATATTTCATTTCTGTCTGAAAAAATGCAACAATGTGTATTAGATGTTATAAATAGAAAAAATACTAATATGTCAGTTGTTCAATCTGAGAAGATAAAAGAGTATGCAAAGAACGGTGAATTAACACCTGCTTTGGTAGAGAAAATCTTGTCTAGCATCACACATAAAGAAAGAAAAGTTATTATTAAAGCTGAGAGAATCAATGAATATTTTTCTGAAGAATATTCTAGAGATGAAATCGTAGAAGTTATTTTAAGATTGTTAGAGCAATGGAAGAAAGGAGATGCTTAGTTATGGATTTTTCAAGTGGTAATGAAATTGTAGACAGAATGGCATCTATTAATGTATCCGGTAATATTACACCACCAATATGGTATCAGTCAATAACTAAAAATACTGGAAAGCCATATTTACTAGCTATCTCTATACTATCGGATATTGTTTATTGGTATAGACCATCAGAAATAAGAGATGAACAAACTGGTCAGATGGTTGGTCGGAAGAAGTTTAAGGGGGAATATCTCCAGAAGACGTATCAGCAATACGCCAATTTGTTTGGAGAATCTAAAAGAAGTATTAAAGCAGCAATGGATTGTCTTGAATGTCTTGGAGTAATTGAGCGAATTTTTAATGATATAACAATAGATAATGGTATGAAACTTCGTAATGTGATGTATATAAGACTTATAGCAGACAGATTATATGAACTTACTTACCCAGAAACCTTTCTGTCAAAAATCGAGAGCATCGATGATGAGTGTGATGGTTCTGAATCCGTAGAAGGATTGATTATAGAAGGGGTGGTACAAAAAAATGTACCACGTGGTACAGAAAAAAGTAATGCATCCTACGAAAAGATGTATCACATTCCGCCTCAGGATGTACCACATGATACTGAGGTTTGTGAGATAAATACATATACTACAACAAAAAATGTTACAAAGAATACAAAGTATATCACAACAGAGAATTTATATATAAATACAGATATCTATCCTATCAATCAGGAAGAAACACATCGAAAGAGAGGAATGGATTTGATGGATTATGCCAATACCTATAGGTCTATAGTTGAGGAGAATCTAGATTATGATTATCATGACAAGTATGATGATTATCCGACACATCAGCTTTATTTAGAAATTTTTAATTTAGTGAGTGATGTTGTTTGTGTACAAAGGGATACTATCAGAATAGGTAAGGTTGAATATCCATATGAACTTGTGAAGTCAAGATTCCTTCAGTTGACTGGTAGTCATATTGATTATGTTATGGATAGTATGAAACACACAAGTACTCATATAAAAAACATAAGGGCGTACTTGTTGGAAAGCCCATATAACTCATTATCGACTATTAATAGCTATTATAGGCAAAAGGTACAGCATGACATGTATGGGGATGGATGAGACAATCTTTAGGACATTATGTCCAAAACTAATTATTTTAAGGGAGGATTTAAGTTGAATATTGAGAATATATGTGTTACAAGACATTTTTCTTTTCGGATTAGGTTATCAGCAGTGAAAGGAGGTAAAGATCAATATATGGATTATGCTATATCTGTACCATCTACTTTTAATATACCGGAAGACGATATTCCAATGATAAATAGCATTTTTATTGATATGATAAAGAAAGATTTTAATGTACATCAAAATATTATTGAATCAATCAGTAATCAACAGTATCTAGCTGACTGCGGCCTAGACTTTTTTGATGAATAGAGGAGGAAGATTGCATATGATATATGAAAACTACAAACCAGAAAGTGATCCATTTTACGATACAGGAATTAATTATGATTTGACGATAAAAAATCTAAATTATGTAACTACAGCTGAATATTTAAAACAACGTATTTTGTGTAGTAGATGTTGGTCTTTTTATGACAATGAAGCATCAGCGAAAGAGAGTATCCTGTATTTATTACTAAGCGTACCTTTTCTTACTTATGAGAATCTTGATACATTAAAAATACATAATTCAAAGGCAGCAATTAGAACATTTATAAATCGTTTGGAGAAAGTCAAACAGCCTGCAATCAAAACAATGATGGCAAGTAACACAAGGTTAAGTGAAAAGGTCATTTATTTAAATAGTGATACTTATTATTTTCTATATTATAGTTATTTACCAAGTGACTATTTATCTCGTCGTCATATATCGCCTAATGCGAAGACTCCAGCACTTGGAACCTTCTACCATGATTCCAATGCTATAAATCTTATCTGCTACTTTCTTGTGGATCGTAATTTTAATTTTTTTGAGTTTTGGTGGAGAGCTCCTATAAACATGTATAAAAGTTTTGAAGAGTCCATTACGGATTATGAAGGTAATGATTCCAGAGGTACTGAGGATGAAATTTTTATTCCAGATGCCGTACTTAAGTCCAAGGAAAACGAGTCTATCGTATTTGTTGAACAGGACATGTCTACTGAACGATTAAATCGCCTTAAGCAAAAGTTTGATTCGTATCTAGAATATTTAAATAGACGTGACATGGAGGATTTGAATCATCATAGCATTCTTGTCAGTATTGATACAAAACATTCTCAAAATCTTAGAGCTAGGCCCCATAAGATTAATGAGGTTGTGAAAAGGCATGAACTGAACAGTTTTAAATATTTGGAAACGTTAGCAATCACATATAATACGAATAGTCTAGATGATTTTGTAAAAATCTTAGAACGTACATTGAAATGTAATTCAGGAGATGCTTCTTCAACGAAAAGAGTAAAGAATATGAAGAATTTAATCATCAGTGCCCGCTCAAATGTATCTTATAATATAAGTACTATAGATGATCTCGGAAGATTCGTTGCTAGTGAGAAAAATCGTCTTGTAAATCAAGATAGGAATTATATTGATTGTCTAAGAAAAAAGATATTTTTGGGTAGGCTAAAAACATTTCAGAGACTAGTAATGGAAACTAAAGATTTTCAACATCTATTTGGACTTGGCATGTCATTTTATGTAATAGATAATCAGGACGTTACGATATTGCCTTATTTGATGATTCAACAGTATAAAACTTATAATACATTAATGAAATTGGTAATGGAGCAACATATCAGGTTTGAGTTTGAATATAGTTATAAACCATATATATATCGCCATGATGATAATATGTGTTTTTTCATAAAAAATGCTGTATATTATCAAAACTCAAGAAATGAAATCTTTATATCGTTTGAAAATATATCCCTAGATATAGGTGCTGCATATAGAGTTCAGTATTGGCTCTCGGAGATTAGAATTTATAACGCCCATTTATTCTATTATCTACTGATCGAGTCAGAAAAGGATGCTATAAATTTTTACAATAGTGTTCTTGTAGATAGGCAGATGCCTAGTAATATACATGTGGCTTTTATTTTACTAAAGAGAATTGAACATAATAATGAGAAAGTTGAGATTAGTCCTTTAGTATTTACGATAGAGGATGGAATGGTAGTGTATTGCTAAACACAATAGTGAAACACATTGTTTATTAATGTGTACGTTTACAAACGTATGTAATTAACTAAATATATTGTTTATAAAATCTTCTTAACCTGATTTATAAACGTTTTTAAACCCATAGAACATATATAAACGAGATGAGGTGATTATTCATGGGTAAAGCAGTCGGTTATGCTAGAGTATCAAGCAAAGAGCAGAATTTAGCCAGACAGATTGAGGCACTGAAGGAATACGTTTCAGAGGATATGATAGTAACAGATAAAGCAAGTGGCAAAGACCTAAATAGGGTAGGATACCAATCATTAAAGTATGGCATAGGAAAGTTACAACCAGGAGATACACTATATATTAAGTCTTTAGATCGATTTAGTAGAAATAAAGAAGAAGCAAAGAGAGAGTTAAAATATTTTTCAGATTTAGGGGTCAGGATTAAAGTCATAGATGTACCTAGTACCATGATTGATATAGCTGAAGGTCAAGAATGGATATTGGAAATGATTAATAATATCTTGATTGAAGTGTTAACATCTATGGCGGAAAATGAACGTCATACAATAAAGCAACGTCAGGCAGAAGGGCTTGCAGTAATGGAAATTGATAAGGTAACAGGGAAAAAAATAAGCTCAAAAACTAACCGTGTTATTGGTAGACCCGAGATAACTTATCCTTCGAATTGGAATGAGATATATTCCCAATGGAAAGAAGGCATTATTACCGCTGTTAAAGCTATGGAACTGACTGGATTAAGAAAGAATAGTTTCTATAAATTGGCCAAAAAAAGTGTTTAGTTTATTTCAATAATTACAGTATTTAAAAATAATACTCTTGAGTATTGATTTATAATTCATAAGTATAAGGTGTCAGTATATTAAATTGCGGGCATCTTATATCTTGTTGTAGTACAATAAATTTATACTAATTTAAGAGGAGAGATGATATGCAGTTGTACTATACAAGAAAACGATTAGTATCTGCTCATATTCTGATACCATTTTTATGCATAGTAGCTTTAGGGGTGAGTGTATATGTGTTAGTAAAAATGGGTTGGATTGCATTGTTTATATATATGATGATTCTATTCGGGATAATTATGTTGGGATGTGAACGGTGTATTTTGCTGCAGAAGGGGTACTGGCTACAAAACAAATTATATTCTTTTAACTATGAACGAATAAAAGAGTTGTTTGATGAAGAAGAGCAATTTGAGATTTTTATTAAGTATTTACAACGCAAAATTAATAAAGAATATCAAGTATCTGCTTATGTTTTTCCAGGTGAACTTTTATTGGATTATTATGTACATGTAGAGAATACATTACTTTGTGTTACATTATCTCCAAACGAAAAAAAGATTGTTAAGGTAAAGCAAGATAACAGTGTAGTATAGTAGAAGGGATATCAATACGTCAAATAGGGGGTGAGAAATATTAGGGGATTCCCAGTATATTGTTAATCAAAGTGTCAGATTTATTATTGATAAAGGCGATGATTCACCAGATGTAATAGGTTACAAAGTTAGAGAGATTAATAAAGTATTGATTATATAGATAAATAGTATATTAATAAAGAGAGATCTGACAGTTTAATCTGTCAGATTTTTCTTTGTTTTTATGAGAGTATTTTATAGATACCAAATGTTGAAGAAACTTGCGAATATGAATGATTTACCAATAACTCTAGTGCATGACTTGTTTGTTTTTTAGTATGTTTTTCACAGTTTTCTTAAGTGTTTTTGTTGACTAATATTTCTTTTAGAGATAAATGGTATAAACCCAGTAGTAATAAATGAAATAAAATAATATTGGAAAAAACATCTAATTTATGGTAAAATTGTCAAGAAGTATTATTATAATAGCATAATGGTTATTAAGTTATTAAGGAAAGGGGTATTTATGAAAAGAGGGGCAAGGATTCGAATTGTAGTAATGACATTGGTTGTGAGTTTAATTGTAAACTTATGTCCAATAAGTGTATATGCGGACACTGAATACACACAGTCAGAGACAGAAAGAATTGAATTGAATAGTTCTAGTAAAGAGGGCCTTGTAGTAGAAAAAACGGAAAACTCAACTACTTTTGAGTATGAAGATGGAAGAAAAGAAAAGATAATATACGGAAGCGATGTAAGATACAAAGATACAGACGGTAATCTTGTAGATTATGATCCTACACTTGTGGCAATCCAAGATAAAAAAACAGATCAAGGTATAAATCTATCAGATTATGCTTATGAAAATTCAGATGGGGATAAAAAACAATATATTCCCAATGAAATTAGTAATGAGACACCACTTCTTATGGAATATGGAAAGCATACAATCTCCATGACTCCAATTATGTCTAATGAGGAAGTTCAAATTATTGAAGATAGTGACACAAAGACTGCTATTCATAGATTGGGAAAAAAGTATGCATCAAATAAACTTGCTATAGAAAAAGAAGTTGGTTCTGTAGAAGACTATTTAGATCAAAAGGATAAGCATGGAAAACTTAAGGAATCGGTTATTGTAAATAAAGCAAATGTTTATGATAAAATATCCAGTCATTTAAGTCTGGATTGGAGACAATCACTTAATCCAATATTTAGAGAAAAAAAAGTATATGATATTACGCCAGAGTCTTTGGATGGAATATCGGAAGATGTAGATATTAAAAAAGATGTTGTTGAAGATTTATATGAGCAGGAAAAAGAAATAAATAATACTGCAGCATATGAGACTGAGGACAAAACTGTTTCTTTAGAATATACATCAGAAGCTAATGGAGTAAAAGAGACAATAGTATTAAATAAAAAACCTGAATCGAATCTATTTTCATTTCGCTTACATACTAAAAATGCAACACCGAGAGTTTCAGAAGAGACAAATGAAATATATATTTATGATAATGATACGAATCAGATTATTGCTATGATTGAAGCACCATTTATGAATGATGCAACAAATGAAGCTTATAGTGAAGATATTAAGTATCAAATTGTAACGGATACCGAAGAAGATATGTATGTTTTACATGTAATTGTATCTAGGGAGTATCTGGATAATGAAGCTAGAAAGTATCCTGTAAAAATTGATCCATCTATTGCATGGGCTGATAGCTCTAAAATAAAAGATGCTTATATTATTTATTCAGATGCTTATAAGAATACGAACTTCTATACTAATGATATTGCTTCTTTTGCTGCGGGAAGCGGACAACAAGGCATATTTAGAACATACATGGCATTTACTGGACTTACTTCGCAAGTAGATGGTTATTATGTTGAAAGTGCTGAGTTAAGTTTGACTGAGACAGTGAAATGTGCTAGTTCAAGCACTATACAAGCATATCGTGTCAATAAATCATGGTCGCCAAGTACCATTACCTGGAGTAATAGAGCAAGTTTTGATAGTGGTTCTCTTTCTTCTTTTGTTACAAAAGGAGAGAAAGGGACAGTAAAAAAACTTAATTTAACAACATATGTGCGAAATATTGCTAATGGTTCTAAAGACGATTTTGGAATTGTATTAAAAGAAGAGACTGAAGCAAGTGGAACATTTTCTCAATTCTATAGTTCAAGAACAAGTACTACAAGTTATCGTCCTAAATTATCTATTGTTTATTATGATGGGCCAACAATTCCTAGTAGTGTCACTTTAGCTAAATCCTATATAAAAAAAGGAGAAAATTTAACAGTCAATTGGTCAGGGATTGATTCTAAAGGATTATCTTATATACAATATCGCATTGCTAAGTATGATGATGCAACTAAGACGATTACAGATGAACTATATGTTCCATATTCAGCATCAACAAAAATAGGAACTACTGCAGCAGGAAGTAAGACAATTACAGCAATTGCTGATTTGCCAGCAGGATGCTACCGACTATATGTAAGGGGTGTTGATAAAGGAGGAATTAAAGGTGCAGGTATAAGTGCTCTTTTTCATATAGATAGTACCACACCAATTGTTAATAGTATAAGCTGTACAACCCCAACCTCACCGTCACAGTATTCTAGTAATGACACGCCAAGTATTACGTGGAATGCTTCAGATCCACATTTTAAACAAGTGGAATATAGTATCAATGGTTCTGCATATGCAAAACTTGGTACGACTAAAACTGGTGAGTTTGAAATCCCATCACAAGAGATAACAGAAACAGGTTTATACAATATTAAGGTAAGAGCATTAGATTACTGTGGAAATTATTCTACAGATAGTCAATGTAAAACATTGTCTTATTACTTTGATAACACAGATCCAGTTTGGGAAACTGCATTTATAACTATACCATCAGATGAAGAAAATTATGCTACCAGCAAAAATCCAATAATCAGTTGGTCAGGTATTACTGAAACATGTATGAAGCAGGTAGAGTACAGTATTAATGGAAGTGAATTTGTAAGTATAGGTACTGGTAAAAGTGGTGATTTTATAGTGCCAAGCTCAAGAATTACAAAAACAGGTATGTATATTATTGAGTTAATGGCACTAGATAGTGCAGGAAATTGCAGTACGTATACTCTAGAACCATATTATTATTGGGATGGTACACCAAACTTATCTATTTTGGCAAATATATACGATATGCAGGAGCAGTCTGTTGTAGTTTTGGAAAATAAAGGAACGATTAATTATAGTATCACTGATCCTTCAGGAACATTTCAAAATGTCACAGTTCAGATTCAAAATGTCACTACTGGTGTAATTACTACATTAGTACAGAATTCTGCTAATAAAGAAGATAGTATATCCATCAGCAATGCCACATTAACACCTGGAAACTACAAAGTAATCTTATCTGCTTTAGATAAGGCTAATAATACAACAAAAGAAGAAATTAGTTTTCAGGTTGTAAAACCAGAAGTAAAATCAAAGGACCTTTTAGAAAGAAGATTGGGAAGTAACAGTAATCTTAGTTATATGAATTTTGGTACACCAAATGGAAATGGTATGATTGAGGAGAGTCAAGGCAATCTGTACTACTCTCAAAATGATGTTATACTTCCGAACAAAGATATCAACTATTCATTCACAAGAAATTATAACAGTTACAATAACCAGGTCTCATTACTAGGAAAAGGATGGGATTGTGCGCAGTTAATGCAACTATATACCATACATGGAAGCAATGATATATGGTTAAAAGATACAAGCGGCCAGTACATTCAGTTTACTAACTCTGGAGCTACCTATAGCCAAAAAATAGGTGCTGATTATAAATTAGCATTAAGAGATGTGAACACAGATAGTGAACCGGATCTATCTTATAGTTATTATATGAAAGATAAAGATATGACCACGTATTATTTTAATGCAAGTGGAATTCTGGTTAAAATGGTAACTTCTAGTGGATGTTATTTAATGTATCAGTATGACACCAAAGAAAGGCTTGAAAAGATAATTTCCAATTCAGATAAAACAATTACTTTCGTATATAATGATAAGAATTTATTGAGTATGATCACTCTACCAGATGATACAGTATTAATGTACGAGTATAATGAGCAATCGTTATTAAGTCGAGTATTGCATAAAAAGAATAGTACCACTCAAAGTGATAGTGAGATAATTGCATACGGATACCAATACAATGAAAATGGTTTGTTGTCTGATATTGCAGATGCAGAAGGAAATCACTATAAAGTTGGTTATTCAGAAAACCTTGAAGCTAATGAAATTACATATCCTAACAAGGAAGCAATACGTCTTACTTACTCTGGTGATGGAACTGCAACCAAGATTCAAAAACTTGCTTCGGATTCTAATAAGACGGTATTATATACAGAAAATGCAAAATTCGACAGTACAAGCGGATATGTAACAAGTTATATCGATGCATTAGGTCTTGAGACGAATCATGAATATAAAAATGGCTATTTAGTAAGAAGTAGTACACCAAGCAGTTACCAGGAAATTGTGAATGGTGAGGTCCGATTTGTTGACTATGATATTCATGTAATAAATACCTATGATGAGAATAACAATTTTAATCTTCTATCGTCAGAAACAAAATATGTTTATAGAGATCAGACAAGTAAATTAGTACGAAAAGAAATCCATGAATACAAAGATGAACAAAATCCTAATCTTGTTACCTATGAAAAAGTCATAGGTGAGAATGACGTGATTCTGGAAGAAAAAGAGTATACCTATAATGAGGCAGGAGAAATCCTTTCTGAAGAGGATAAATTAAATAACAGTAAGGTATCCAGTACATACAGTGAGCATGGCGCACAAACAACAGAAGAACAATCCGAAACATTAAATGGAGTAGAGATTAATAGTGGCTCTACCCAATATGATGCAAATGGTAATGTGATTTCTGAATCTTCTAAGGATAGTACAACAGTATTAGAAAATAATATGAAGTATGATGCCATGGGCAATACATTATCAGAGGTAGACAAAAAAAATAGACAAACATCCTATGCCTATGACTTTATGGGCCGTTGTACCAATACCTACTATAACTATTTAGGCAATTTGGAAGAAAGTAAAGTCTATAATAAGAATGGTAGTGTAATACAAGAAAAGGCCAAAGATGGAACAATCACTACCTACCAATATGATGTGATGAATCGTCTTGTTCAAAGGACTATAACCAAAGGGAATCAATCAGAGACCTGGTATATCACATATGAC
>JAEZQN010000395.1 GCA_023441145.1 Bacillota bacterium | reverse complement strand
TCTCAGATCATGCAGTTTTAAGTGGGATAGTGAAGCCACCAGTAAAGAGAAGAAATACCATTAACTTTAAAAACTTCTATGAGAGTGCTAGGCCTGAAATTATTGAGATATTTAAACATTTTGATCTGGATCCTATTTTTCTATATGCTAATGCTACCATTGAAGAACTAGAACATATTTCTGAATCAGTGGCTACTACTTGTATTTGTGGAACCTTAGGTAATTATCTAGGGAATGGGCTGGAAGAAGCATATGGTGTCCCTTACATTAGAACAATCAATCCACTGGGTATTGTTGGATTCGAGACCTGGCTCAGAGAAATTGGAAGAGTGGCTGGGAAAGTAAAAGAGGTTGAAGCTTATATAGAGGAAGAACGAAAAATCTATATACCACAAATTGAGGAAGTAAAAAAAGAACTACAGGGCCTTACAGCAGTATTAGGTATGGGTCCGGGATATACTTTTGAAGTTTCTAGAGTCCTTGATGAATTGGGAATCAAAGTAGTATGGGCACTTGCTTGGCATTATGATAAGGAATATGAGAATGGAGATGTACCACCTGCAATGGACTATCTTCTTAAAAATGATATTAACTTTGAAGCCAGTGTTTCTGATCAGCAGAATTATGAAGTGATGAATATTCTTAGCAAATATAAACCGGATTTGTACTTATCAAGACATCCTGGTTCAACAGTATGGGCAATCAAACAAGGTACTGCAGCTGTATTTGTTGCAGATGAATATATGATTTTTGGATATAAACACACATTAGAGTTTGCGCATTATGTACTAGACACAATAAAGAATAGAAGTTTTGAAAAGAATCTTGCGAAAAGAGTGAAACTTCCGTATACGGAATGGTGGTATAAACAGGATGTTGGTTGTTTCTTAGAGGAGGCAGTAATATAATGGCTAAAATTCTAGATAAGCAGAGATATAAATGCGCACTAGGTGCTATGCAGACAGTTCAGGCTATTGAAAGAGCAATTCCAATTCTGCACTCTGGTCCTGGATGTGCTCAGAAATTATCAAATTTATCAGGAAGCTCAGGTTATTTTTCACCAAATATCTATCCTTGTACCAGTATAAACGAAAGAGATGTAGTATTTGGGGGTACTGCTAAGCTACATTCCACCATTGAGCACTCTCTCAAGGTGATTGATGCAGATTTGTTTGTGGTTTTGACTGGCTGTATTCCCGAGATAGTTGGTGATGACACCCAAGAAGTGGTAGATGAATTTAAAGAGGTAGAGAAGCCTGTTATCTATGCATCTACAGCAGGATTCAAATACAACAATTATAGAGGTCACGAACAAGTAGTAGATGCCATCGTAGATCAAATGCTTCAGAAGTCTGAAGATAAACAAGATGGTCTTGTTAATATATGGGCAGATGTTCCTTATCAGGATGAATTTTGGTTAGGGAATTTAAGAGAACTTGAGAAACTATTAAAAGAAATCGGCCTTATCCCTAATACCATTTTTGGATACAAAAGGGGAATTGATAATATTAAGAAGATTCCATTTGCACAGTTTAACCTTATAATTTCTCCATGGGTAGGGTTGAAAAATATAGAAAAAATGGAGAAGCAACTTGGGATACCATATCTTCATTATCCAACTCTTCCAATTGGAGCATTTGAGACTAGCAAGTTTTTAAGAGAGGTAGGTAAATTTGCAGGAATACCGGAAGAAAAAGTGGAAAAGGTGATTCTTGAGAAAGAAGAGTATTTCTATTATTACATTGAGCGTTACGCTGATCTCTTCTTAGAGACTCGTGTAATGTCAAAACACTTTACTGTTGTTTCAGATGCTCAATATACCCTTGCAATCACTAAATTCTTAGTAAACGATCTTGGAATGTTTCCAGCGAAGCAATTTATTGTAGATGACACCCCAATGGAATATAGGGATAGTATCACAACCTATTTTAAAGACATGAACTATGGTATTGAAGCTGAGGTGAGTTTTGAAACAGATGGTTATAAGATACATAATGAGATAAAAGAATACGACTATCATGGTTATCCATTGATACTAGGTGGATACTGGGAAAAAGAAGTTGCCAAGATTACAAATGCCCATTTTCTGAATATCTCATGGCCTGTCAATGAACGATTAATTATGAATAGTTTTTATGTTGGATATGATGGTGGGCTAAAGTTAATTGAAGATATCTATTCTGTAGCTAAGACCAGATTTAATTAGACTGGGAATAGGAGGAAGTATGTCATATAAAATAGCATTGGCTTCTACGGATGGTAAGTATATAGACGTTGCTTTTGGTGAGGCAAAAGAATTCTTTATTTATGAGGTACATGAAGACGGGACATTTGAGTATACAGAGACACGTCCTGTGAAAGAGAATCTTGAGTTTACCAAAGAAGATGACAACAGGGGTTGTAAGGATTCTGGTTGTTTTAAATATGAAAATGGTTGTGTTGGTCAAAGAAACCAGTCTGTTAGCGTAAGCCTACTTAAGGACTGTAGAATTGTGATTTGCAAAAAAATCGGATTCCATATACAAAAACAGCTAGAAAAGAATGCAATTAGTTCATTTGAAATTGTAAAAGAGATTATACCTACATTAGTCAGAATTACATCTTATTTTTACTTAGTAGATCACCACAAGAACTTAAGAGAACTTAAAAACATTGAGAAAGATATAAGTATAGCACCATAAATCACGTATAGAAAGACGAATGTAAAGTATTGTAACCGTAGTAAAAATCGAAGAAAAGAAAGGATTTGAAATTATGAAAAATAAAAGAAATAAATTAGGAATCATTCTATTGAGTTTTATACTAAGTGTAACCACATTAGTTGGATGTGGAAAAAGTAACTCAGATACAGTAAAAGAAAGCAACGATGAAACAGAAGTAACCAAAGTAATCGTGGGTACTGGTAATTCCTATGAGCCGTATTGCTATCTAGATGAAAAAGGAAATCTTGCTGGTTATGAGTATGAAGTTTTAAAGGCAGTGGATGAGCTTCTACCGCAGTATGAATTTACGTATCAAACATCTGACTTTGCAAATGTATTAATATCTCTAGATG
>JAEZQN010000326.1 GCA_023441145.1 Bacillota bacterium | reverse complement strand
CTCCTTATGGTTTCTTATTCCTGTAGCCTGACCTCTTTAATACTACTGTATACTAATCTTCCTTCTATTCGTTCTGATTTCATAAGGCTGATACCATCTACCCTCATACACATAGTAGGTATGCTTTGTGCAAACCTGCTTTCCTCAAACCCCTGCTTCATGACACACCTTCTTGCCAAGGTAATATGTGGCTTAAAAGGTTTGTCATCTACTGAAAAATGATGGTCTTTTAACCCATTTACTAAGGCTTGTTGTAGCCTACCTAATTCTTCATTTTCTTTCACTCCACACCAGTATAAACACTCTTTTTGTCGAACAAATTTACCAAGACCACCTATTTCTATGGTGATAGGACCTCTACAAGAAGTGTTTTCCTCTACTACCGATATGATGTCAGAAACCTTCTCAGGTGCCACCTCTCCTAAAAAAGCTACTGTTACATGGAGATTCTCTATTCTTGTAAAACTTCCTTTTATGGATTCAAGCCGCAAGTCCTTAATCGTTTTGGCTAAATTATCTTTCACTTCATTGGTAAAATTAATTGCAATGAACAATCGCATCGTATCATCACTTCCTTTATCCTATAGTTTACCATTCTATAGACTTGAATGCATTATACTCTTATTTATTATTTTTATTAATATAGCAAACACCCGCTTCACTTAGAAAATGAAACGGGTGGGTTGTTATATTTATTAATTTTTCTTTTCTTTGATTGGCATATATAAGTCAACTCCACCAAGGTGTTCAAAATTATCTCCGAACCCTAAGTGCTCCTCTAACCACTGTGCCTCTCCATTATCATATTTACTACCTTCTAGCCATTTCGTAAACCTCTTCCAGCCAAGCATAATCTCTTCTCCTAGATTATCCTTAGGTTCTATGGATACAACAGCATACAGACCACCTGATATGGTTTTTGTCTTAACTTTCTCATCTGACACTTCCATGTCTTCTGGTATCGTAACACATACCTCATAGCCGTACTCCTCTGCACTAGCATCTGTTTCTGGTGCATTGTATCCAAATATACGGTAGTTTCCATTTTGATAATCCAATTTATTAGATAGCACCCATTGCTTCATTACGGAGAAAGCCTCATCCTCTGGGTCCTTCCCATAGAAGCAATAATAGGCGACTTTCATCTGTGGTAAATTACTTAACACCTTAATATCAGGGTATTTCTCCAGCGTATCCTGATCCTCTTGAACAAAATGCTACTTTTCTAAAAATCCTTGAAAAAGCATCGACACTGTTATAGGAATATTTCATAGCCACATCAATCACCTTACTATTCCCCTTGCCAAGGTCTCTTGAGGCACTACTAACTCGTCGATTAATAAGATATTCTTTCGCTTGATATCCAGTAATCGCAAAAAAGATACGATGAAAACTTGATACTGACATATATGCTTGTTTCGCCATGTCCGTAACTTTGATATCATTCTCTAGATTATCTTCCATAAAATCAATGGATTTTTGAACTCTTTCATAATAATTCACTGAACATTCCTCATTCATCTTAAGATGCTTCTATACTATCATGTTTTTCCTTCCACTACCCGTCTTTTTCTCTAAATCTGATTATATGTAGTTCATTTGGACTTTTACATTTACTTAATATCCTATCTCATCGATGAGCCATGGTGAAGTTTCAGTCTCTTTGATTAAAATAAACCATTTCGTTACAATTCCACTGTCTTCACTACTCTTATTATCATCAACATTCTGCATGTCATAAGTCACTTCAAAGCAAATCACATCATAGGGATTGGTTATGGTGCCCCGATTGAGGCTATAATCAATTTTACATTTATTTTCGATATCATCCTTTATTTTAATCAACTTGACACCCTTAACATTGGAGTAATTCCCATTATTTAGATGATCTGTACAATAATTAGAGGGATCCTTGGTTTTATGTTCTTTGAGTGCTATGAAATAATCTGTAATCACTTGTAGGGCTTCTGCTTTTTTAATATCAGTATTCTTATCGTCATTTTTATCTTCACTTTTATCTTCAGTCATTGTCGGAGTAGGAGTTACAGGTGGAATGCTTACTATATCCTCCTGTTTGTCGACAGGCTTGTCTGTACTGTTTCCTGCAGTTTTTGATTCACAGCCACCTAAGAGAATAAGTGATAGTATAAGTAAAGTCCATACTATTCTTTTTTTGAATTTCATAAAGCCCCTCCTCGTTATTTTTCTTTTGGCTATATGTTGTATATTTTACCACATTTATCCGTATGAGGCCATAAAAAAAGATACTATACAATCAAATATAGTATCTTTTCTCTACTCACTTTATAAAATAACAAATAAGTCCTCTGGTTTTGACTCCATAATACTCTTTGCTAAAGCTTGTCTTAAGGACAATAAGGTCTGTTGGTCTTCTTCCTTCATAGGAATGTTATTATCTTTACAATGTTTTGCTAACTTGGAGTATTCCATAAATTCCTCTGGAATAATACCTTCTTTTAAATAAAGCTGAATTTTTTTTTCTTTATATCCAATTTCAAAATAGTATCTTCCACCATTTGGTGCTACTTGACCTGGCTTATCTTCACAATAATCCAAATCGAGTTCAATCTGATTATAGTGTTTTACACGCATTACAAATTCTGCAGCATCTATAATCCCTCTTCCGTTACATCCAATTCCAGAATAGAAACGGAAGTTTCCTCTGGAAGGAATTTCATCCGTAAGCTTTGGAAATGTTAATAGCATAATTTTAAATGCTAATGCAGCTCCACCAATCATTTGTCTTCCATGATACTTTAATATATCTTCATATGTGATTTCGACAATATCATCGAAATCTTTCACTATAACCTTTTCTACCATTGTTTTAATCTCTGTCTCCTATTGTAAATAAAGTGAAGTTGTATCAAACTCTTTTTCAATCATTCCTGCATCATACATAAAATCTGCAACATTCTGGAATGCCTTACGGTCTGCCTCTGTAATATCAGTATTGAAATCATATTGCCCATACATTTCTTCTACAGCTTCTACTTCTAAGTCTAGTTCTTCTGCAACAATTTTCATTGTTTCTTCGTGATTTTCTGCCATATCTTTTGTGATTGTTTCTTGTGCATTTAAAAACATATCGATGACATCTTTGTGCTCGTTATAGAAATCTTCTCTTACTGCAACTGCAATGATGGCATCTGTTAAGCCTTCACCATCTGTTACTAAGTGGTAACCTTGTTGTTTTGACACATAAGCAGTTGGACCAGCAACTAATGCTGCATCGATGCTTCCACCGTCTAGGGCTGCTTTTGCATCAGGAATTGACATATTTACATAGTTTACGTCTTCTAGTGACATACCTGCTTTGTCAAGATACGCAACTAATAATTGGTGTAAGTTTGTTCCTGTTGGACCAGCAATGGTTTTGCCCTTTAAATCTTCTGCAGATTGAATGGAGTCATCCTTAGAATATAAACAGAATGCTTTTGGGGATCTACTATACATGTTCAGGACTTTAATATCCGCACCATTAGCTGCAGATAAGATAACAGAAGTACCACCAACTGCATATAGAATATCAACATCACCAGATGCTAACGCCTGTGTTTGCTCTGCACCAGAGGTGATTTCTGCATATTTTACTTCAATGTTCTGACCATTTTTCTTAAATTCTTCTGTAAAGATGTTTTTGTTTTTCTGTAAGATACTTGGTACATTTAATGGAGAAGTAACATGGGTTATTACTAACTCATTTAAAGCATTGTTTGTACTTGCAGCATCATTTTTACTACCACATCCAACCAAAGTTGTCATAATCATACCAATTGCAATTATTGCTCTAACTTTTTTCTTATTCAATATCATTTTGTTGCTCCTATCATTATATAATCTATTATTTAAATGACTTTTAAATCATTCATAATTCTTTTCTTAAGTTCTACATAGTTACTACTTAATAAATCTCGATCTTCTAGGGAGTCGTTAATCTCATACTCCGACTTAATACTTCCTTTTTCTAACACAACAATCTTGTCCCCCAAGATTAAGGCTTCATCAATACTATGAGTGACAAATAGAATGGAACACTCAGTACGTCGTTGTATATTCAGTAGTTCCCTTTGCATCTGCTCTCTTGTAAAGTAATCCAACGCAGAGAATGGTTCATCCATTAGGATAAAATCTGGCTCATATGCGATTGCTCGTGCTATGGACACACGCTGCTTCATCCCACCAGAAAGTTGATTTGGGTAAGCATGCTGAAATCGACTTAAACCCACTGTATCAATTATGGCATCTATTTTCTCATGGTTAATCTCTGATTTCTCAATTCCAAAGCAAATGTTCTTTTTCACCGTTAGCCATGGCATCAAACGATCCTCTTGGAATACATATGCTTTCTTCTTCAGGTTGTCGTCCTTAATCTCTCCACTATCACAGCCCTCTAGACCTGCTACCAGACGAAGTAAGGTTGTCTTTCCACATCCACTACGACCTACAATCACCGTAATCTTATTGGATGGAATGTTAAGATTGATCTTATCAATCACTGGAATATTCTCTTTGTCCACAGAATAGCTTTTGGTGATATCAACTAACTTAATCCCATCCATTTGTCTCGGCTCCTTTCAGTGTTTTGCTGATGAGTAAAGCAAACAAGCGGTCTGTAATATAGCCTACAATGCCAATTACTAGAATACCTACAATTACTTTATCTGTTCGTGACATCTGTTGTGCAAATAGAATCATATGTCCAAGACCTGTTGATGCAGCGATCATTTCTGCACTAATAATTGCACGCCAGCTATATCCCAAGCCAATTCTCATACCTACTAAAATATCCGACATAGCATAGGGAAGCATAATCCGTAAGAATATCTTCGCTTTACTATATCCGTATATTTGACCTACTTCAATTAGCTTTTTATCACAACTAACAAAACCTTTTACAGTATTTAAATAGATTGGGAAAAAGGAGGTAAGTACGATGATTGCAACTTTTGTCGTTTCTCCAATGCCAAACCATAAAATTAACAAGGAGATCAAGCTTAGAGGTGGAACATTCTTCATAAACTGAAGAGCAGATTCATAATAGTCACTCCACTTTGGTCGAACAATTCGTACCATGGCAAGGAAAAAGGCGATTAACGTAGCAATAAAAAAGCCTTTTAGTACTCGAATATAACTAATTGTAATATCTTCAAATATCTCCCCTGATATAATCACCTTATAAAGGCTTTCCGCCACCTTTTTCGGGGACGGTAAGATATAAGTGCTTACTCCTCCCCACTCAGTGACAATAAACCAAATGCTAAATAGTATGGCTACAAATATAGTAGTCTTAAACCGTTTACTATTTTTCATCTATTTGTACCCCGTCACCGCTATTGCAGCCTCCGTCACAATAAAGCATTTCGGTCAAATCTGCACCTTTATAAGCTTCTCTTTTAAAGTACTCCTCAATATTTTCTTTTCCACTTAGACTATCTACCTTAGCTTCCAAGGAAGAAAAATAGCCCAAAGGAATTGGACTTTCATCTAAAGCATTTTCACGAATAGAAAGTTCTGCATCTAATGTCTTTAAAAATTCCTTCCAGCTGATGAAAACCGTATCTTCTAACTGTAATTCATTCCCGTGGTCTGCTAAGCTTTCACATGGTGTTGTGATAATCTTTTTCTTTCCCTTTAGTGATGGTCGTTCAGAAAGCTCTATACCACAATGAATTAATATTGGCTCAATTGGTGGAACGATTACATCTTTATCTTCAATGTACTGTTTAATATGATTAACTGCCATGGGACATCTTCGGTCCAAAAGTGGCAAGTTTGTCTCCTCTATAGCAGCTTTATATTTATCTTTCACGATACTATGCCAATCTTCTGTCACATTGACTCTCTCGTATCCATTCTTTTGTAAAACATTATCTAATTTTTCTTTGTCATACATTCTATCCACAACGGGATTAATAAAAATATAATTCATAAGTCAACCTCTCTAATACTTGTTAAGTTTAACTTAAATGATAATCATTTTCAATAGCAATTCATGGTAACAAATATTACTGGGCACAAAAAGAAAGAGAATAGGGTATTCTTATCTATACCCTATCCTCTATTTCTCTTACATACTATTTATTTATGTACTCCACTACTCTTTCTAATACAGTATCAAAAGGTCTTGAGTCAATGACTTTTAAGTCATTCTTTTCACAGTATTCTTGTATCTTCTTCCCATATTCTATACTTATTTGGGCTCGGTAGGTCTGAGGGTCTCCCCCTTCTCTATGAAAATAATTCTCTACGATCTGATTACTATCCTTTTCAATAACAAAAATAGATTTTACCTCTGAACTCTGAAAAGATTTGGCCAATTCCGAATGAATAAAATCGCCTTCAATAATAATAGGTATCCGATCCTCTAGGTGTCTATTAACTATCTCTTTTAATACAGGCATCATTTCTTTACCTACATCAGTCAGCCAGTTTACATTGCCTAAAACTTCAATATCCATCCAGTCAACGTCTGAATCCCAGTAATGTACTGCCGGAAAATCCTTCTTTGTGGAAGCCGTTTTTACTGCAATATAAACATCATCAATTTCTAAGACATTTACGCCATAGTGTTCTGCCATCCTATAGGCAATACTTGATTTTCCAGTTCCAGATGGCCCTCCTATAAGCAAAACCGTCCAGTTTCGTTGATTATTCATTCCTATTCCCCCAAATTTCACTTTATTACCTATAGGATACTTATAATGTAACAAAAATACAACTAATGTTTTACTCCTATGAACTTTGCAATCGCATCTACTGTCTGGTTAATTTGCTCTGTATTGGTGATGGTAGGTGTTCCATCCCCATCCTGCTGTCCGTACATTCCAAAATAGGCATGACATCCACCCTTAATTATCATTTCCGTATAATCGTCAGGAAGATTTAGCTTGTTCTCCTCATACTTCTCTGGGTTAAGTACCCCATCTTCACTACCATAAATCGACAATACATCAAGGGAAGTCTCCGATAAATCTGCTGTGGAATACGAGCCTAGCAATACCAAGCCCTTATATTCCTCTACATGGTCGGATAGATAGGAAGCTGCCATGGAACCACCTAGGGAATGACCACCAATATACCATTTTTGAACTTCTGGATACTCCTCTTTTATACCGTCGGCTGCATTGATATCTAGCACTGCCAAATTAAACGGCATTTCCACCAGTACACATAAGATCCCTTTTGCTGCACAAGCCTCCATCAAAGGCTCGTAAGCGGTATATTCCACTTTTCCACCAGGATAAAAGATAAAGCCAGCTTTCACTTCGTTAGGTTTAAATACAATCGTATCATCCTCAAGAATCTGCTTCGTTACGGAATTCGTCGGTGCAAATGCAGCGATAGCCTCTTGATCCGCATGGTAATAGTCACCTAGATAAATAGCACAGGCCACAACAAGGATAAGAAGAACCGCTGCTATAGCTGATATCCATATTTTTAGTCTTTTGTGTTTCTTTTTGGTTTTACTCATTGAAAGACCTCTTTCTATTAAATATTATCCTATCATATAAACCAAACGTATCAGACAAAATCACCTACGACATGATAACATGAAATTCATAAACTTACCACCGCTTTATAGCATTCAGATTTCTAAAATTATACTTGACATATACAATTTTCCATGTTAGTATATGGAAGTATTTTAAATGTTTAATTTGATTCACATATTTTTGTAAGTCATTATACACGTATAATAATTTACAAAAATATGTGATTTTTTTTATCATCGAAAATAACAATTATATTAGGAGGTATCTTTCATGAATAAAGGTACAGTAAAATGGTTTAACGCAGAAAAAGGATTTGGATTTATTACTAACGATGAAACGAACCAAGATGTTTTCGTTCATTTCTCAGGAATCGCAACAGACGGCTTCAAAACTTTAGAAGAAGGTCGTAAAGTAACATTTGACACGACTCAAGGCAATCGTGGCGAGCAAGCAATTAACGTTTATACCGTATAATTCTTAAAACTAAACCCCGTATAGTCACAATTTGTGGCTATACGGGGTTTTTTTACATAGGATAATGCTTCAATTCTCGATTTATACTTTCACTCACCCTACGAAACTTCTCTTCGTTCACCTTACATATCTTTCGGTCATAGGTATATAAACCATTCATTTCGTCCTCTACATCACTAAGCTGAGTATACACACAACCACATGCTCCATGTTCGATTGCCGGAATCACCATTTTCTCATACATTGTGACAATATGTTCGGTAAGTTCTTCCTTAGACTCGTAAGCCCCATAACCATAGGAATTGTATTTGCTGTAGGAATGTCCTTCTACCTCAAAAGAGTAGCCTCCACATTCTGATAAAAACAGCGGTCTTTTGGTTTTTGGAAGCTCCACCGTTCTAAAATAGATGTGAAGACTATCTACATCACTTTTGTTATGGGCAAACCACCCTGAAGTGGAATCGATAAACCTAGTTTTATCTAACTCCTTTACCATATCATACATGGCATCACTCTTAAATTGCCCCCAACCTTCATTGAATATCGTATATCCAATGATACATGGATGATTGTACAGATGATTTAAAGTATCCTTTGTATGCTGTATAAAGAATTCCTTCTGGTCTTTGGTCCCTCTTTTAAGATCCGATGCCTTCATTATCCCAATGGTGGGTAATGCAGTATGTCGGATAAAGGAATAGCTTCCACTATTGACCATATCCTGTACTACTAACATTCCATGTATATCACAATAATAATAAAAACATTCTGGTTCAATCTTGATGTGCTTTCGAAGCATGTTAAAGCCTAAAGCTTTCATTCGTAATACATCCTTCTCGTATTCACCTTCGGCAGCTGGCAAATAGATTCCTTCAGGATAATAGCCTTGATCTAATACTCCATGCATGAAAATTGGCTTTCCATTGAGGCAGATTCTTGGAACGCCATCCTTCTCCTCAATGGTTACCGTACGAAGTCCAAAATAAGACTCCACCTCATCTTCTCCTGCACGTATGGTTAAGGTATATAGATATGGGTTCTCTACCGTCCAAAGCTCTGGTTCATAAGTTGTTCCATCTGGTAGTTTAAGATTCTTAAACTCTATACGGGTTTCTTTCTCCTGCACATGCCACTGATACGCCTGGTCACTTAAGTTCATTTCTACTGTGTAGTCCATGGATTGAGGAACATTCGTCTCAATCTGTAGGGTGACTCCCGTAAGATCTGGTGTTAGTTTTACAGAAGTAATATAGTTTTCTGGCACGCACTCTAGCCATACTGTCTGCCAGATACCACTCACCTCGGTATACCACATGCCACCACGTTTCTTACACTGCTTCCCATAAGGGTACTTTTTCGACAGCTTATCGATCACCTTAACAATAAGTACATTTTCCTTACTATAATCGATGGCTTCCGTCACCTCTAAGGCAAATGGTAAATAGCCACCCTCATGGCTTCCTATTTTTCTTCCATTCATCCATACCTCAGCGATCTGGTCTACTGCTCCAAAGTGAAGAAGTACGTGGCCATTTACATGCTTATCGGTGAAGCCCTTTGGTAAGTGAAATCGTTTTTCATAACAGAGTTTTGTCCCTACTTTATCCGTATAGCCGGATAATTCTGATTGAGGGGCAAATGGTATTACGATGTCTTTTCCATTTAAGGACCAGGTTCCGTTTAAACTAAAATAAGATGCTCTTTTTAATTGGGGTCTTGGATAGGAGGTCCAATCTGGTTTGGAATCCGTTGCTAATGAATGATGGGCCTTTCGAATCATACGAAAAATTAGCATTAAAACACCAATTAGAACCACCGCTACCACAAATGCTGCTAGAAAGATTCGTTTATCAGGTAAAAATGAGGTGGTACCATCATTATTTACAATAGTACTTGCATTCCTAAGAACGGCAGCCCCAAGAGCTGGTCCGGCTATCCCTGGAATTAATACTTGACCAATGATTCGAATTCCTTGGAACATTCCTGCCTTATCTTTTGGAGTATTATCACGTATCTTTGCGCCAAAACAAGCCATTCCTGTTAACTGACCAATCATCATAAAAAGTGAACCAAGGAAAACAAGAACAGTGCCTGTACCAATATATAAAAGAACATATCCTGTTAGTAAAGAAACTAGCACTGGCACTAATGCCCTCTTAAACCCTACTGTGTCATAAAGCTTTCCATAGAATGCTGTTATGATAGCTGCAAGAATAATGGCAGGAGCTAAAATAAACACATACCCTTCCATTCCTAACGTCTTCTCGTAATAAATGATGAGATACGGCATAAAGGTTTGAATGGAGATACCAAACACTGCAAATGCACCAATTACCGCATACAACAGAGGATTCTCTTTTATTACTGAGAGACGGAAGCTATACAACACACTTTTTAAATAGGATTCTTTATTCCTTCGTTCCACTTGTGGCTCTTCAATCATAAACAATCCTATTAATCCAATTAGTAGAACAATGACACCGATGATAATAAAAATTGTCGTCCATGAAGATGCCTGCTCTAAGTCAAAAGCCATAAACCCACCAAATACCACCAATACTGACACCAATGGCATCATAGCGTTTAAGCCTTCAATCCTACCTCGATTACTCTCATTTCCCCATTCTGTCAGCCATGCATTGAAGGCAGCATCGTTAGCAGATGACCCAAAAAAGGTCATAAAACAATCAAACAGAATCACAAGGGAAATCCCCAAACTAGCTGCTGCGGCTACACTACCAGTAAATGGGGTTAGTATATCTATTCGTATAAAGGCGAATCCAAGTATTGAAATCCCCCATGCTATGTAACCACCGCACATAAAAGCTTTTCGTTTTCCTACTCGGTCAGAAAGCGCTCCAATTAATATGGTAGTTAGAGTTGCAACCACTGCACTAGCCGATACCATCATAGAAATGTCTGAGGCAGAGGCCTGAAACATATTATAAATAAACACATTCAAATACATATTTTCTACTACCCAGGCAACCTGCCCTACAAGGCTGAAGATGAGTAGGGTACTATAGAATTTACGTCCCAACTTATTGTTCATACAATTCCTCCATTTACAATATTTTTATTAGCAATTGCTACTTAATTGTACCACATGGCGAGTCCAAATTACACATCTTTCGACATGGTTCATCTTTATAAGTAAGAATACCAACTATATCTTACTCTTTGGAAGAGAGTTTTCCTGTTTTCTTAATATAAATATAGAAGCAAAGTTCAAAAACAAATCCATACACTACGCCAAATATGGTATCTACAAAACGGAAAACAAGAGCATCGGTAATACCAAATAGATTCGTTCCAATGGCAAGAGCACCAAAGCTATTGAATACAGACTGCCAACCATAAGTGGCAGAAAGCCCTACACCGATTCCTCCAACAATACCGATATTATTGTATATATAATCTGGAAAACAATAATATATCACGAAGAAGATAATAATGCCGAAAATATTACCTAAGAGTCTTTGCTTAAGACGTTCTTTTATATGATACCGATAAGGAACCAGTATAGACATAGTGGCAATCGCCACCCACACTATTCTGAGAAAATGAAAACACTCCGCAAAAAATAATGCGGAAGACACACTTAGGGTAATTAAGAGTTGCCACTGGGTCCTAGGTGATCGCAAATTAAAAGCATGGAATAAATCCTTTAATCTTGTTTCATAAGCCTTTTTATGATGTTTATGATAGTATACAAGACATACAAGTAAAGCCCCTAGTGTAATGCCTACTAGTCTTTTCATGTAAGCAGCGCCAGACACATCATAGCCATATAACAGTAAATAACTTAAAACCAATGTAGAATGATTAGACATCTTAATATTATGACAGCCTAATACCATTAATGTTAGAATACATAGTACGTGAATAGGCGTCGATATAAAAATGTTATTGATATGGGCCAAATGCGGTCCAAAGGCAAACACGAGAAAGATTACAAGCAAGGAAAGTATGGCTTGGGGCATATGAACCTCTAAATCTATATTACGAAACACCAGTACGTTAAGCAAAACAATGACGCCTACTGTACTATTGTTATTGCCAAAAAGCAAACTGAATACAAGTACAAAGGCCATACAAAAAGCTAATGTTATAATAATCTTGAATAAATATATTATAATATGGCGAAATTTTTCTTTCCCACTTTTAGATTCTTTGATAAGTTTCTTTGACCCAGCCTGGTTAAGTTGTAATTCTTCATATAATGTCATAGTTATAAAGTCCTTTATTATGCTAATCAATAGATTGTGTAATTCGTAAGGAAATTATTTAATGAATTATTTCCATCATATTACACATTCTCTATTCTCACAACCAAGAAAAATTTTCTTATAACTAGAGATATTTAAACACTCTCTTCACTCATAAAAAGTGAGTCATCTTAGGCTCCCATTTTCTTTTAGTATCATTCACTAAATCTGTAGAAAAAGATAAGAAAAGTCAACTATAATCCCATTATTGACAAAACACTATATTAAAAGCTTAGTGTATATTAACCTATATGTAGCCAAGCGACACAATCAAATTAACCTACATTTAGTCTTTATGAAAGTAGGTGTTTCCTATGACAATTATGGAAGTTTTAACACTTCTTTTAGTGTTATGTAATTTTTTCGAAATTATCATAACACTAATATCCCTAAGCAATAATTAACCCTATCTTGTGAAGGATAAGTAAATTGAATCAGGGGCCTACGAATGTAGATTTTTGAATGTTCTTGGCTTGGCAAGGGAGGTCACTCTCCCTTGTCTTAATTATTGCCATAATTAATTGATTTAATCTACATTACATTTATATAATCAGCTTCTTACTAGTATATTTCCCATTATATCACACATATTTCCCCATATATCCTTATAATTAGTTACATTTCTCACTCAATTGCATATTGTGTAATATAAGGAGGAACTGACTATGAAACGAAACTTCTATCTCACCTTGATTGCTGGGATGATATGGTTGGCATCTTCCATTTATTTAGCTATCTGGTGGGTAAAGAGCATAATACCCTATCTACCAGTGCTTTACGTATGGTGGGTAATCATTGGTATATCCCTTATTCCTGGTTTTCTCATGATGTCAATGTTTTTTTCTAATATTCTACATTTTAAAACAAAAAAGTATCCAGATACTAATATACCAACTACAGTTATCATGTGTGCACATAATGAAGAGGATATTATTATAAGTACCATTCGCTGTATACGTCAGCAACTATATAAAGGAACGATTCGCTTACTCGTTATAGATAATGGTTCATCAGATCTTACAAAGGAATGGGTTCGTCAAGCAATATCCTATTCAACAAGCAGATGTGAAATAGTATATGTTTACTGTGGCACCTTAGGTAAAACAAATGCTTTAAACAAAGCATTAGAACTAGTTACTACAAAGTATTTTCTTACTGTAGATGCTGATACGTATTTAGAACGCCATGCAGTGCAGCGTATTATGAACCATATTGCTGCTAAGAAAAGTGCCTGCGTTGCAGGTAACTTATTTGTTAAGAACGAAAAGAAAACTCTAATTACTAGAATGCAGAATTATGATTACCTACTCAGCATAGCCGCTATCAAACGTTTCCAGGGCAGCTATGATTCTACATTAGTAGCACAAGGTGCTTTTAGTGCTTATGAAACTAAGGCAGTGAAAGACCTAGGTGGTTGGACTCATTCTTTAGGAGAAGATATTATCTTGACGTATCAACTATTAAGCCAAGGTAAAAAATCCACCTATGAACCTACGGCGGTAGGTTACACCACTGTACCTACAACATTTAATACCCTTTATAATCAACGAAAGCGGTGGGCCATTGGTATGATTGAAGGACTGTCACATGTTAAACCTTGGAGGCAAAAAACTCTATATTCCCGATATTTTACCACTTTGAACCTACTCATAATTTATATGGATTTAGCATTCCTATTTGGATTTATCCCTGGTGTCATTTGGGCTTTTTTCGGCTATTACTATTTTGTTGGATTGCTTACTTTATTTACTTTATGTTTCTCAGTTCTTCTGTTTTTGAGTATATATATCTATCAAAAGAAGTTAAATATACCATTTACTAATAGTCTGGTTGGATTTATCTTTTTCCTTTTATTCTTCCAGCTAATCCAAAGTCCTGCCGCAATACACGGATATATGTTAAAGTTACTTCATAAGAAAGGAACTTGGGAATGAAAAATAGAAATTATATCTTTATAATAAGTATTGCCTTGGGAATACTTATGACTTCCCTTTGTGGCTTACTAATTTTTCATAACAACCATGACTATCAACAGATTGCGATAGACATTGATCCCACTAAACCTATGGTAGCCCTTACCTTCGATGATGGACCAAATGAGGATTACACTCCAAAAGTTCTTGATATTCTCCTTAAATATCAGGCATATGCAACCTTCTGCATAAACGGAAAAAACATTGTAAACAATGAAGAACTCTTAAAAAAAATGGTTTATGAAGGGCACGAATTAGCAAATCATACCTTCAGTCATTATGATCTTACAACTCTTAACAAAGAAGAAATAAAGGATGAAATAGCGAAAAATCAGGCTGAGGTCTTCCGGGTGTTACCTGAGTATAAACTTCAGTATATTCGACCACCTTATGGTCACTATAACGAGGACGTCATAGATGCCATGGGCATGGCTCCCCTCCTATGGGATATAGACAGTGGCGATTGGGAAGAACCCAATGCTGAAGCAATATATAATACAGTCATGAATAATATCAGCGATGGGGATATTGTTATATTTCATGATGACAACCCTGAGACTATCAAAGCGCTTAATAATATAATACCTGCTCTTCAAAAAAAAGGATTTCAACTAGTTACAGTGAGTCAGCTTACTCATGAATCAAACTAAAAAACGGGATAGATTTCATCCACTTATTCCAAATGAAATCTATCCCGACCAACTATATACGATTCCTTTTATCAAATTCTAAGCCAATCCCAGTGGTATTACACTTTTATACGATTGATAATCTAGCTCAAGTTCATTAATATACACATTTACACCAAATGCTTTTCGCATGTTCTCCTGATTAATAATTTCATTCGCACTACCATAAAAGCTTGTTCCATCTCGATTTAACATCAGTGACTTATCAGAAATCTGTAGTGCATGGGCAGGGTAATGAGTATTTACGATTGCAGAGATTTTTCTGTCTTTAGAAAGGCTCTTTATAATATCCAAAATAATGAGCTGATTCTTAAAATCCAAATTACTCTCTGGCTCATCTAGTACTAACATATCAGGTGATACCGTCAATGCTCTTGCGATTAGTACCATCTGCAATTCTCCCCCGCTCATCTGGGTACATAACTTATCCTTCAGATACAGGATTCCAACATCTTTCATAGCTTTTAGTGCTATTTCTATATCTTCTTTCTTTGGTTGCTGAAAGGTTCCAATATGGGCACTTCTACCGAGAACAACCATATCTAAAGCTGTATAGCCAAATGCACTGCCCTTTGCTTGTGGCACATATGCAATCTTTCTCCATAGTTCTCTTTGGGTAATATCCTTGATTGATACACCATCTACTAACGTATCTCCAGCATTCCATTGCAAGAATCCCATCATACATCTAAGTAATGTTGTCTTTCCAACACCATTTGAACCCAATACAGACATAACTTCACCACTCTCGATGCGAAAATTAATGTCATTGAGTATATTCTTTTGATTATAGCCAAAGGAGCCATGTTTGACTTCAAATATCATCCCCAAGCACCTCCTGTCTTACGAAGTAGTGATATAAAAAACGGTGCACCGATAATTGCCGTCAATATGGATAATGGTATTTCTGCAGAGGTAGCACTTCGAGCAAAAGTATCAATGACTAACATAAAGATAGCACCCAAACTAATGGAAAATGGAATTACCAGTTTATTATTGCTTCCCATCATCATTCTTCCAATATGAGGGATCAATAGGCCTACCCAACCAACTTGTCCACACATAGACACACAAGCAGATGTTATTAAGGACGCCGCCATAATAATCAGAAGTCTCATGGTTTTTAAATTGATTCCCATTGATCTTGCTTCATCTTCATTTAGGGATAAGATATTTAATCTCCATCTTAATACATAGATCAGTACGATCCCTATGATAATAAATGGGCCTCCCAAAAGTAATGTTTTATAAGAAGCTGATGCCATACTTCCCATCAACCAATACGTAATAGACGGAAGCTTATCTTGTGGGTCTGCAAGGTATTTTGCCAATGAGACAAAAGCTTGAAAGAGAGAGGATACTACCATTCCACCTAAAACAATCATTACAATGGAACTCTTACCTTTTAACTTACTTATATTATAAGTAATGTAGCATGCCAAAAGACCAAAAACCAATGCCATCAATTGGATTATTATAAGATTAGCATCAAACATCATTGCTAATACAGCACCAAAAGATGCACCGCTGGCAACCCCTAATGTATCTGGAGTTGCCATTGCATTGGTGAATAATCCTTGAAAGGCCGCACCGGCACAAGCTAACCCTGACCCAACCAACATAGCTAGTAGGATACGCGGTAATCGTACATTAAAGATTACCGAATAGCGCATATCCTCTGAACCACTGCCCTTTATGGCATTAATTAGGACTTCTATGGTATCTGTGACTGAGATTGAATATCTACCAAATCCAAGACATATAACCCCGGTAATGAAGGGAATCACTATAAGAAGAATTGTAATTTTCTTATTCATTGTAGGATTATTTTTTATCATCTTAAGTTATCCTTTTATTTTTTGATTCCTGCTGATGCTTCACGTACAGGATTTAAAATCAAGTTTACATCATCATCTGTTAAATCAAAATCGTAAAATTGCTTATAGAAATCTTTCATTACTTGATTAAAATCAACATCTTCAAACAGTGCTGGATGATTTTGCATTGCCATCCATAATAACATCAGTGGTGAGTCAGAGCAGGTTACATACCAACGATACATACCAAGTGGAAGCTTTGTTACTTCTTGATTTTTATATGCTTCAAGGCCAGACCAATCGCTACCAGCGAAAGTGTTATTATAGATATCTTCTGGTAAACCATCATTAAAGTTTGTAATAAAAATCTTATCTGGATTCCATTCGTAAACTTGTTCAATACCAACTTCTTTTGTACCTTCAATATTCGCTGCTACATTGATACCACCGGATGCAGTAATCCAATAATCCCCCCAAGTTGCTAAACCAGGTACACTTAACATGTTTTCATTGTATTTATGAATCACCATAGAGGTAGGTTTGTCTTCTTCTTTAACATCCTTTAAGCGTTCTTTGACAAATTCCTGCATTTCTTGTCCGTACTCTACGTATTCAACACTGCTTAAATCTTCTCCCATTACCTCTTCAAGCAATTCAATCCAAGAATTAATGGTATCAACTGCATTAAAATCTTTGATACTAAGGTCAAATCCTACAGCCGGTATCCCTGCTTGAGTAGCTACCTCGTAATCTTCTGTCACACCAGAAGCATATAATACAACATCCGGATCAAGCTTTAGAAGTTCTTCTGCATTCATAACGCCGTTCTGACTAAAACCACTTTCGATATTAGAGATTTCAGGTGCAATTTTCACTAACATTGAGCTTTCCGCTGCACTAATAATTGCTGGGTCAAGTCCAACTAACTTCTCTGTCCCCATTGACAGTATATAAACTGAAGCTAAAGGCCACACAGAGGCAATCACAACTCGCTCTACTTTTTCAGGTAATACCACTTCATTGCCTAATTGATCAACGATTGTTCTCGTCTTACCTTCTTTGGTTGTATCTGTAGCTTGCTTCGTGGAGCATGCTGATAAGGTACCCATAATAATTGTTAATACTAACATTAACGATATAATTCTTTTCATCTTAATTGTTCTCCTTAAATTAGTTCCATCCAATTTATTGTATCTTCACTCAATAGCTGTTTACTTTCCTCCCAATGTAATTTACTTGACAATGCTACATGTGGAAACTCGTAAAATTCTATTGTTTCATCTTTGATTAATTTCTTTATCATCGGATCTGCCACTACTGTCTTATACTGGCCACTATTTAGTATCTTTCTTAAGTGCGCTTCGTTCTTCACTTTGATATCACCCTTAGTCTGATATTTTGGGGTAGTATCATAAAGGGTAGCTACAACAATGGATGACTTATTACATTTCTCTTGTAAATATTGTCTAATGGAGTTAGATATAATCTGTTCCCCTACAATAAGTATCTCTGCATCCTCTGTTTTCGGTACAAAGTCAGTAGTAGCTCCTTTTAAAGCCTTGGTTACTTGCTTTACTGCAAGTTCTCCATCACCTACTGGTGTGAGTACTGTATATGGAATGCCATACTTCACTTTCATGTATTCTGCTATCCCAATTCCCGCTTGTGAGACCACAACATTGAGACTTGCAGATACAGAATCTATCATCTTCTCTATAGTTAAGCCCATACTATAACAAGCATTTACTGTAATCCCATGTTTCTCAAATAGGCTGATAAAATCAGTATCATTTGAATTGATGTAAAAATCCAATGGGGTGATTCCAATGATGTTAATGGTATTTGGAATTGTTTCCTTTTTTATTTTGATAAACTTCTTCATAAGAGCAAGGGTCGCATCGCATATCCCTTTGCCATAATAGTTTAAGCCTGTTGTACTAACTCCAATGGCTGGTATCCCTGTGATCGCTTCGATTTCCTGAGCAATTCCTTTAAAATCAGTTCCAATGACCATTGGTACAGGACTTCCAAGTACAGCGATAAACTTAGGGTTTAGACTGTCTGCTGCTTCTTCGATACGCTTAATTAACTTATTGTCATTACCTAATACCGCATCCATATGTCTTAGTGCTGAGCAATATACCATAGACTTAGAACCATACCATCTTGGTTCATCAAATCCTGTATAGTTACCTGTACAACCTGATGCGTCGTGTATTACAATTAAGCCACCCATTTCAAAAAGGGCGGATGCTGCACCTGAATAATCCGGTGCAAATGGTGGAAGATTAACACATAGCTTACTCATACAATTAAACCTGCCTCTTCAATGATATCGTGTAAATTCACTGGATTTTTGTACGCCTTCACCATCATGCTCATAAGCTCTTTGATGCCGTAAAAACCGAATAAAGATTCATCTTCTTTTAAATCTACTACTCGCTTAGCACCTGTTGCATAGGCGCAGTCAAATCCGATACATAGATAATCCAGATCTTCATTTTCTCGCTTCACCATATCATGATGGACCGCATTGATTACTTGAATGTCTTTAAAGTTTTGTGTGATATACTCATACGCATCTTTTTCAATAGACTTTACATCGTCTGTCATTACAAACTTTACGTTGAAACCGTATTCCAGCAATGCTTTTGCTAAAGTAAATGGTTTTCTAACAGCCTGATAGTCAATTGCAATTGGATGTTGTCCAATGATAGAAAGTGCCTCTTTGACCATAGCCTTTGCCTCTTCTTGATACTTTACATAATCCATAGGAATATTTAAAAGAGTAGCTAGCTCCTTATAAAAGCTCTCAATTTCCGCCATATCATAGGTATGATAAGCATATAATGGTTCAATCTCTAAGTTTGTTTTCATTGTAGAAGAGGCATATTTTGCTACTGGTGATAACACGAGATTTGCCTTACTCTTAGACATTGATTGAAAACCGTGAAAGGTATCAAAGTTTGACATATGCTTTACGTCATATCCATGTTCCTTAAGTAAATGAAACAATTCACATTCTTCATTGACCGCCACATTATTTCCAATCATGTTGATTGCGTTCTCTTTTTCTTCTGCTCTTGGTAATAGACTGTATAATGTATTTTGTAAGGTGATTCCTGGTGGAAACTTTGTATCATGGCTAATTGGATTCATATGACAAGATCTAAACTCCACATCTGGAAATTGAGCCGATAATCTTTGGTTTAGCGCTTCATGATCTGTTCCTAATAAATCATCTAGGCAAGTAACAAAAATCAATAAAACTTTAGGTCTTTTCTCTAATGTTTCAAATAGCTCTTCCACTGCATCAGGAATTAGATGCTCATAGTTTCCAGATACAATATCGCTTTCATCAATGTACAAATAGGATATTTTATCCTTAATTCCATTTACTTCACCACCTAAAGCACCGTGGCGACCACAAGCAAATGGGGCTACAAATAACTGATGACTTTCTGGTATTAAAGCTCCAATACGAACCATTCCCCAGCCACCATGAGCTGGTGATACATACTGTATCGTTTTTCCATAGTTATTACAACAACAACTCATTATTCTTCTCTCCCAGTACACTTTTCTAACATTTTTTTCGCTAATGTAATGTAGCCTTGCGCCATTTCACTTTCTGGAAATGCTTCTACAACCGTCTTGCCAGCATTCTCAGCTTGTTGAACAAGTCCATCTCGTGGCACTACATGGATGATAGAACCGCCAATCTCTGCTACCGCTTTCTCAACAATCTCTACTTCGTTCTCAACATTTCGTGAATTTAATATTACGCCTGAGAACTTTGCATATCCTCGATTGCCAAAGTTATTGACTGCTTGTGCAATGTTAGACGCAGCATATAACGCCATCATCTCACCAGAAGTTACAATAAATACGTTATCCGCGTAGCCTTGACGAATCGGCATAGCAAATCCTCCACACACAACATCACCTAAAACATCGTATAGCACAATATCTGGATTATAGATTTCATATGCATTCAGCTCTTCTAACTTTTCAAATGCAGTAATAATCCCCCTTCCAGCACATCCGATTCCTGGTGTAGGTCCCCCTGCTTCAGCACACAAAACTCCTCCAAACCCTTCATAGATTAAGTCTTCAAGAACAACATCTTCCGTGCCATCTCTTAATTTATCTAGTACTGTTGGAATTTTCTGACCACCCATGAGGTTTTTTACTGAATCAGCTTTTGGGTCACAACCTATTTGTAACACTTTATACCCTAAGGTCGCAAAAGCGGCTGCAATATTGGATGTCGTTGTAGATTTTCCAATACCACCCTTTCCATAAATCGCAATTTTAATCATCGTAGTTTCCTTTCTTTCGTAAACGTTCACTAACTCTAATTTCAAAAAATATAATCTAAGCAAATTCTGATATACATAACTAATTATTGTTAGTTAAAACTAACTTATAAAAGAATACTTTAACTAAACCTTACTGTCAACTCTTTTTTATACTGATTTCACTAATAGATAAAAATTATCTCTAATTATTTTCTAAGTTTCCCAATACTTAACCAAACAAATAATGCTTCTAGGAAACGTTCTGTGGCAGGCATGAAATAGGAACCAAAATGATAGTCAGGATCTAATGATGTGATGATCCAAGTTCCCTTCGTAGATGATTCATCAATATATAATACGGCTCCCTGATCTTGTGTTACAACTAATGGTGTTGCATGAGCTGGTGGAAGGAATACACCATGATAATGCCACGTGCAATCTGCTAACGTGAAATAATCATAGAACGGATGATCCTCATTATTAACTCGTAGTCCACTATCTGGATTCTCCTCCAGCCACCACCAGAAGTTTGTAGGGCGATCTTCCCAATTTTGATTTGGCAACCACTCCCACGGCTGTGGTCCAAGTGCAACTACTACCTTCCCCTCATTGGCAAACTCACGAAGCTTTTGTGCAGATTTTAATAATAGGTTAGCATTCAGCTGAGATGGTACAATCAAGACATCAAATGGAGTAAGATCTGTATTCTCTAATTCTGGTAAATAGATTAGCTCGCTAATATATTGTGCGAATTTAGGTTCGTGAAAAGTACGATAATGAGGTGCATGACCACTAAAAATTACTGCTATTTTTCTCATTAACATTTCCCTCCACATACTTCTTTCTTTAACAGATCAATGACCTGTTCACTGATTTTCTTTGTTGTGTTCTTTGCATTTTTAAAGCCTAATAGAGTACGTCCACTATGAACAATAATGGTTCCATTGGTTGTGTGACGATCGATATAAGAGATTACCTTTCCATCCGTAAAGGTCAAACAAACTTCTGCCTTCTCTGGTGGATAGTAATAACCACGAGCAAAAAATCCAGCCACGCCTTCATAAAAAACCATGTCTTCCATTTCAACGCCATCAAATAATGGTGCACCAGAAACGGCTTGTACATAATAATCTTTATAGCTATTAATTTTTTTAGGCATGAATAGTGAGCAACCTGGTAACCATGGACGGAATAGATGGCCACAGAAAATGACCACTTTCCCATCATTTAAAAAATCCTCAATGAGTTTTTTATGTTTATATAGATACTCTTGATCCACAAAATACGTAATCATTAACACATTGTAGTTAGATAAATCCGTTGTATC
>JAEZQN010000278.1 GCA_023441145.1 Bacillota bacterium | reverse complement strand
CTGCTATCCAATGTGCATATTGCTTGGTAAAACCTGTAGAACTTTGATACATTACAATCGTTTTCATTCCTATCACCTCATTAATTTTAGTTGGGCATCTAACTTAAGAATCGAGTTAATGGTTATTTCCAATTCTTCTTTATCAATACAGGAGAACAGTTGATTGATAATCTCCTGACTTGGTGCATCATGTTCCTCATTGAACTTCTTCGTTTTTTCTGTAAGTGTTATTCTCTGCTTACGTTTGTCCTCTGGATCTGTTTCCAGTCTTACATAATCTAATTTTTCTAAACGTATCAACATCTGTTTTACATTCTGATGAGAAGTCCCCATCATCTCTGAAACCTCTTTTAAAGTAGGTGCTTCCTCAAAAAGCTTGATACAAATTAGTAAAAAGCACTGTTTCCAACTAATCTCATCAAAAAATCGATCTGCTAATACCTGGTAGCGATTCATAAATTCATTCAAAAGACCAATAAGAAAGAATGAATTGTCCGCATCTTTAAAATCAATCTCTTGTCCTTCTGCAATTTTATACTTCATACGAGTTCCTCCACGTCTAAAAGGTAATACATTACTTATATTAAGTATATATATTACCTTTTTATATGAATGTCAATACTTTTGGTAAATTTTATTATAACATTATGGTTTACATTGCCCCAAAAAACTTTTCCAGCCCTTCTGCAAATTCTTTATTGGCAGTTTTCAAAATTGTATTAAAGTATTTATAACTTGCTGGAACTCCAACATATCCCTTCTAGCATCGTTGCTTCAAGTCCCTCTATTTTCTCATATCTTATAAGCTCTGGCATCATCTCTTGTATCAATGACGTCTCAAAAGCTCCTGCATGAACATCAAATTTATCAACTAACGTCTGTTCTATTTGAAACATTCGCTCAAATGCAAATGACATATTTCTTCCTTTCTTTTCCATCCGATGCTATCATAACATAAAATTAAATTTCAAGACAATACTATTAGTAGAAAGGATGTGTTACTATGCACGAAGAAAATATGCACCAATTAAATACTACTTCTAAAGATAGCCAATCCATGCACCAAGATAAGTCTATGGATGCAAGCAACTGTCATCGTCCTAAACCAGTAGAACCTCTTCCTGAGTCATCAAGACCAAGACGCGATGGCCCTGGTGGAGAAGATCAGCAATAATCTTATAAACATTAGTAAGGAGTTAGTGATAATATGATTCTTCGTCATACACTAACTCCTTATACATTCTGAACGTTTTCTAAACATTTCCCACAAATACTCGATTTAAATACTTCTGCGCCTCTTTTTGTAGCTCAAACAATAATACAACATCGGTCGGTTCTTTGTCCCTCATATGCCTTCGAGGGAAAAACCTTGTGAGGTGTAATGGCATATTGGAATCAATGGAAGCTAGCCACTTAGAAATCTCCCTGATTTCCTCTTTTGTGTCATTCTTACCAGGTACAATTAAGGTAGTAATCTCCACGTGAGCATGTTTAGCTGCTAATTGGATGAAGGTTTTGACATATTCCAAATTACCACCTAATTTATCATAATATTCCTTGGTAAATCCCTTTAAATCGATATTATACGCATCGATATAAGGGAGAATCTCCTTGGCTGCCTCTGTAGAAAGAGACCCGTTAGTCACCACCACATTTAACATATCATACTCATGAATCAGCTTTGCGGTATCCCTAACAAATTCATAACCAACTAAGGGTTCATTATAGGTAAATGCTATGCCTATATTTCCTTGACTTTTTAAAGCATAGGCTTCTTTGGCTAAGATCTCTGGAGTCAACATTAGTGTTTCTACCTCATCTTTATGAGCCATTGCAATGGAATCATTCTGACAGAAAGGGCAATTGAGGTTACACCCAAAACTACCAACCGATAAAATCATACTTCCTGGATAAAAGCAGGCCAGTGGTTTCTTTTCAATGGGATCTAATGAGAGGCTAGTAATCTGTCCATAATTAATTAAACGACTGACTCCTTCCTCATTTCTTCTGGCTTTGCATCTTCCAACCTGTCCTTCTTTTAAATGACAGTGATGCATACACACATTACAAACGATATCCTTTCTTTCCATGCTACACCTCCTGTTCATTATGCAGGCAATCTTTAAAATCTCTAAAAATGGCGAACCACCTCAAATCTCTGTAACTTCACTTCCTCTTCCTCAGCAATGCCCGCTTTTTGCTTGGCAATACGAATCTGTTCTTCTACTGTATCCACACCTTCTAAATTTGGTAACAGTAAGCCTCTTTTATACCCTTTAGAAACGATGACTCCGTATTTTTCTACATCAAGCTCCTCTGGGGAAGTGATCTCGGTAGTTGGTCCTAACACATCCACGCTATACTCAAGATATTCTAATTCTTCTACTTCCACTGGATCAAATCTTGGATCATGCACTGCCGCATTGATAGCATTCTCAATAATCTCCTCAGCTAAGGAGGTTTTCGTTGGCGCCGTTGTTCCAATACACCCACGGAGCCTTCCCTCGATTTTTAAGGAGACAAAGCAACCTGCCCTACTGGTAAAAAGTTCTTCTGGTAAATCCTTCTCTACCTGAATCTTTCTTCCACTACTTACATACTCCTCTAAGGATTTTCTCGCTAATTTGACATAGCTATCCTCTTTTTCTTTTCGATCTTCTCGACGCTTTCTCTTATCAAAACGGACCTTCTCAAGTATTTTTCTCTCCTCATTAAAGCCAATTGGGTGAAATGAAACAATACCATAGCCCACACCAAAGGGGCCTTCATAGGAGAGTTTCCTAGCCTTGACCTCAATTCCATCAAGAACGCCAGCCATCATACAAAAGGAACGCTGGCCACATTCTCCTGCTAACTCACAGAATTCTTCTTTCATCATCAATAGACTATAAAAATCTGCATTGGATACATACTCCATTATCTTTTCATCATACTCTGGACCTTCCTTTTTATATCCATAAGGTCCTTCCTTCTTTAGTCGATGGGATAAATCTCCACTAGCAATAAAGACAATGTCCCTTCCTAGCTCTGTAGCTGCTTTTTGAATGAGTTGGCCTAATCTATAATGCTCTTCAAAGGAAAAGCCAGACAAGCCGATACGGACAAATTTACTGGACAACTGCTCTCCAAAAGCCTCTTTTATAAAATAAAGAGGCACCATAGTGCCATGATCAAGGTTTGCCTCTCGTTCTCCTAAGAAACCTGCAGCTATCTCATTCTTCTCCGATAACGTAACCAAATAATTACTAAATTCTTGATCATATTGAATTTGAAAGGAAATCTGAGGTGCCCGAAAGCCCCCAAAGTCTCCCACCGCACTATTTCCTGGCGAAATATGAAAATAATCTGCATACATGATGCTATGTGGGGATACAATCACAATGGTATCTGGATTCAGGCGCTTAATATCTTCTGCTACATCTTTGTAAGCATCGATGGTTGCCCCAATCTCCTTTTCTTGCCCCTTTCCTACTGCTGGTACAATCAGTGGTGGATGGGGAACGATATAAGCTGCTTTGATATTCATGTAACGACCTCCTTATGGTTTCTTATTCCTGTAGCCTGACCTCTTTAATAC
>JAEZQN010000207.1 GCA_023441145.1 Bacillota bacterium | reverse complement strand
CTAATGTCTTATATTGCTGAGAATACAAAGGGGAATCCAAATGGTATTTGGGAAACTAACATATTTGGTAAGAGCATAAAACAATTAGTGGAAGACGGCATCAATACCAAGGTGAATAAGCTGAATGATGAGTCTCAGCAGAAACTCCAGGATACTATGCAAAAAATTGTAAATGATAGTAATGGAGGTCTAATCTGCATCATCATCTAAACTGTCATTGGTTACATAATTCGGAGTTTTCTGCATAATTAGGCAGTTTTTGGGTAGACTATACTCGGATACTGCCTTATTAGCTTGGTTATACACATTTTAAATGTTACGTAAATATTAAATAAACAGGCCTACATTTCACATTATTGACATTTTTTCAAATTTCTGTTATAATTTCTTATATATTTGTTAATAATTATGTAATAAGTATGGTGTTTCTTTTCTGAACTCCATATGGATACTATTTATGGTTAGGAGGCCATTTCGTGATAAAAAGAGTATTATGCTATGGAATTGTTAGTATTTCCATCCTTTTGATAGCATTCGGCCAAAGTAATAAAAGTGAAGCAGCAAGTAAAAGTATTTTGAGTCAACAAGCCGTTGCCGGTTTACCACTTTCATTAAATACGTATTATGAAGATACAGAAGCAGACTCAACAGAGGATGATACAAATGATGATACTAAAGGATTAGATACCTTTTTGACTAAGGAAGAAAAGGAAGCACAAGTAAATAAAGAGGCAGAAGTTGTTAAGAAATATGAAAACATTGGCATTGCAAAAGTAGATCGCTATTTAAATATACGTAACAAAGCAGATACAAAAGGTAAGGTAGTTGGAAAGCTTCCAAACAATGGAGGCTGCTATATATATAGTGTAGATGATAATGGCTGGGCAAAGATTAAATCTGGTAGTATTACAGGATATGTATCCACAGAATTTCTAATTATGGGTGATGAGGTTCCTGCATTAGCCAAAAAAGTAGGTCATCTGGTTGCCACAGTAAAGGACGGGCCATCTAGAGTTCGTGTTGATGCCAATACGGTTTGCAAGACTCTAACTAGTGTTCCAAAGGATACAGAGCTTGAAGTAAAGGATAACTCAAATACTACATGGGTTCAAGTAGCAGTGGATAATGAGATTGGTTACATTCATCGTGATTTAGTAACCGTAAGCTATCAACTAAGAAAAGCTATTTCCTATTCCGAAAGTACCGGTAGCTCCATAAGGGCACAGATGGTTAACTATGCAAAGCAATTCTTAGGGAATCGCTATGTATATGGTGGGACAAGCTTAACCCGTGGTATTGACTGTTCCGCCTTTACCATGAAAATCTATCGTAAATTTGGTTACAATATATCTAGAACTTCCCGTACCCAAGCAGCTAAGGGTCGAGAAATAAGTGTTTATGATGTGAAACCAGGCGATTTAGTATTCTATGAAAATAACGGTTACATCTATCATGTAGCTATGTATATTGGTGGTGGCCAGGTGATTCATGCCAGCTCACCATCTACAGGTATCATTATCAGTAACTTAAGCTATCGTTCTATTTGTAAGGCCGTACGATTTATTAAAGATTAATAACTTGCTGAAATAAGCACCTCAAGTAATAGGCAATTATGTCTATCACTTGAAGGTGCTTTTTATGATTAGGTGTTTTATGACAAAAACTTATAAATTCTATAAGCTATTGAAAATTATTTTTACTTTCCTTATAATAAACTATAGTTTATGATAGCACTTTAATCGTGGGTTATTTAATATACTGGTTAGATTCCGCTTAGGAGGATATATAAATGGATGAATTAGAGTATATATTAATAATACTTGCTGCTTTAGTAGTATTAATTATAAGAAGTATCTATTTGGAGAAAGCTAGAGAAAAGCAGCTTCTTAAGAAGATAAGAAATGCCTGGGGCAATATACCAGAGGAGGAATATACTGCAGAAAAACTAATTTCTATTGCCGTATATTATAATGAGCATAAAAATATAGATAGTGATATTGACGACATTACATGGAATGATTTAGATATGGAAAATATCTATATGTTAATCAATAATACTGGAAGTAGTATGGGAGAGGAGTACCTCTTTTCTTTGCTTCATAAATTGGTTTACGAGGAAGAAACCCTAAAAGAACGTAATCGTATCATAGAGCTCTTTAGAACTAATGTAGCAATCCGAGAAAAACTACAATTGATGTTTCATAAATTCGGTAAGAATATGCAAATAAGTCTATATGAGTATATTAATCGTACAGATGACATAGAAATCAAACGCCCTTGGTTACATTATGTATGTTTTTTTGGCTTGCCAATTTCTATTTCACTTATCTTTTTCTTGCCTACTTTGGGTGCCCTACTTTTGGTTTTCTTTATTGTTTTTAATATTATTTACTACCAAAATGAAAAGGGTAATATCGATGTGTATCTCAATGTTTTTAGCTATATTCTTAACATGATTCATAACACTAAGAATCTTAGCAAAATGGAACTAAATGGGTTAGAACCATATACTACTGAATTAATGGAACATACTTCTAAATTCAAAAATTTTGCTAGAGGTGCAGGTTTAGTATTGGGTGGTAGATCTATCACTTCAGGCTTAGCCGATATCATTTTAGATTACTTTAGAATGTCACTACACATTGATATTATTAAGTTTAACAGTATGCTAAAACAACTTAGAGCAAATAGGCAAAGTTTAAATAGAATCTATGAAATTGTAGGCCTTTTAGACAGTATGGTTGCTGTTGCCTCCTATCGTGAATTTATGAAAGAGTATACTACTCCAATCTTAACGCATACCATTAAGCCATACATCAATACAACAAATCTTTATCACCCTATGATAGAGAATCCGGTAAAGAATAACTTCGAAACCACAAGAAGTGCTTTACTTACTGGCTCTAATGCTTCAGGTAAATCGACTTTTCTTAAAGCTCTTGCAATCAATGGGATCTTTGCTCAAACAATTTATACAGTGTTAGCAGATTTCTATCATTCCTGTTACTTTAAGATTTATTCCTCCATGGCTTTACACGATAGTATCGTTAATAATGAAAGCTATTATATGGTTGAGATAAAATCTTTAAAACGAATTATAGACCAAATGAATGACAGAACGCCCGTTCTTTGCTTTGTTGATGAGGTGCTTAGAGGTACTAACACCTTAGAGAGGATAGCTGCATCCTCACAAATTCTACAGTATTTAACAAATTATCCATCCATTTGTATAGCGGCTACCCATGATATTGAGTTGACACACATACTAGAAAACTATTATGATAATTATCATTTCCAAGAAGATGTGATAGAGGATGATATACTATTCGACTATAAATTATACACAGGTAGAGCAGAGTCTAGAAACGCAATTAAATTATTAGGAATTATAGGTTTTGATCAGTTAATTATTGATAAGGCTGGAAAGGAAGCAAATGCCTTTTTAGAAACCAGTACTTGGTCTGTACTATAAAACTAAATGAACTAATAAACTACCTGAGAGAAAGGATTAATGATTATGGAGACATTAACTCCAATGATGCAGAAATATTTGGAGACAAAAAATGAATATAAAGATTGTATTTTATTTTATCGCTTAGGGGATTTTTATGAAATGTTCTTTGATGATGCCATCACTGCATCTAGAGAGCTTGAAATTACCTTAACCGGGAAAAATTGCGGCTTAGAGGAAAGAGCTCCTATGTGTGGTATCCCTTACCATGCTGTAGATACTTATTTAAGTAAATTGGTAAGCAAAGGGTATAAGGTCGCCATTTGTGAACAAGTAGAGGATCCAAAGACTGCAAAAGGGTTGGTAAAACGTGAAGTCGTACGTATTGTAACTCCTGGTACCAATCTAAATACACAGTCCCTTGATGAGACGAAAAATAATTATCTTATGTGCGTGATCTATACTACAAACGCATATGGTGTTTCCATTGTAGATATCACTACAGGAGACTTTTATGTAACGGAGATGGATTCTAAGAGAAAGCTAATTGATGAGATCAATAAGTTTTCTCCGTCTGAAATTATCTGCAACGAATCCTTCATGGTATCAGGGATTGATTTAGAGGACTTAAGTAACCGTCTAGGGATTGCTATTTCATCTATAGATAGCTGGTACTACGACGAAGAACTCTGTATTAGAGAGCTGAAAAAGCATTTTAATGTCGGTACCTTAGAAGGCTTAGGCTTAAAGGATTATACCATTGGAACCATCGCAGCAGGTGCGGTGTTACAATTCTTATACGATACACAAAAGTCAGAACTAACTCACATAAACCATCTAACCCCATATGAAACTACAAAGTTTATGCTGATTGACAGTTCCTCTAGAAGGAATCTAGAACTGGTTGAGACCCTTAGAGAAAAGCAAAAAAGAGGCTCCCTTCTTTGGGTACTTGATAAAACCAAGACGGCTATGGGAGCAAGACAGCTTAGAAGCTTTATCGAGCAACCTTTAATTGATAAAAAAGAGATTAATGAGCGTTTAGATGCAATTGATGAACTATACGATAACTACATTACAAGAGAAGAAATTCGAGAATATCTGAATCCAATCTATGATTTAGAGCGATTGATTAGTAAGGTGGTTTATCAAACAGCTAATCCTAGAGATTTAATTGCCTTTCATAATTCTTTGGCAATGTTACCTCATATTAAGACTCTCTTAGATGGCTCTAAGTCTAAGCTTCTTAAGAGTATTTATGAGAACCTTGATAGTCTAGAGGACATCGCCTCACTAATTGATGCTTCTATTTCAGAGGAGCCACCTTTAGCAGTAAAGGAAGGTGGTATCATAAAGGACGGCTTTCATGAGGAAGTCGATAAACTAAGACGTGGTAAGACAGATGGTAAGACCTGGCTGGCTGAACTAGAAGAAAAAGAGAGAGCTAATACTGGTATTAAGAACTTAAGAATTAAGTTTAATAAGGTCTTTGGTTATTATTTAGAGGTTACAAATTCCTATCAGAATCTTGTTCCAGATACTTGGTCAAGAAAGCAAACCTTAACCAATGCAGAGCGTTATATTACCCCTGAGCTAAAGGAGCTAGAAGATATGATTCTTGGGGCTGAGGACAAGCTATTTGCTCTAGAATATGAGTTGTTCTGCCAGGTAAGAGACACTATTGCTAAAGAAATCCATCGTATTCAAAAATCAGCCAAAGCAATTGCAACAATAGATGTATTTACTTCCCTTGCTACAGTCGCGAATCAGCAAGGTTATATTCGTCCTTATATTAATTCTAAAGGGATAATAGATATCAAAGACGGTCGTCATCCAGTAGTCGAAAAGATGATGAATAACGATATGTTTATTGCTAATGATACCTTCCTTGATAATAAATCAAATCGTGTCAGTATCATAACAGGACCAAACATGGCAGGTAAATCCACCTATATGAGGCAAACTGCTTTAATAGTGTTAATGGCTCAGATTGGCTCCTTTGTCCCTGCAAAATCTGCCGATATAGGCATTGTGGATCGTATCTTTACCAGAGTAGGTGCCTCTGATGATTTAGCAAGTGGTCAAAGTACCTTTATGGTAGAAATGACAGAGGTTGCAAATATTCTTCGTAATGCTACGAAAGACAGCCTCTTAATCCTAGATGAAATCGGACGAGGAACTAGTACCTTTGATGGATTATCCATTGCCTGGGCAGTGGTTGAGCATATTAGTAATACAAAGCTTTTAGGTGCAAAAACCTTATTTGCAACCCATTATCATGAGCTTACTGAATTAGAGGGAGCTATTGACGGGGTAAATAACTATTGTATCGCTGTGAAAGAACAGGGAGACGATATTGTCTTTCTTAGAAAAATTGTAAAGGGTGGAGCAGATAAAAGCTATGGAATACAGGTCGCTAAACTTGCTGGTGTTCCAGAGAATGTATTATCTCGTGCCAAGGAAATTGTAAAGGAACTAACAGACCACGATATAGCAAATAAAACCAAGAATATCTTAGAGGGAAGAACAGATTCCTCTGATGGCACTCAGCTTTCCCTATTTGATTTTACTTGCTCTTTACCACAACAAAACATCTTTCTACAATATGAACGTATCATTAATGAGATTAAGGAACTTGATTTGTCCAAAATGACTCCAATTGAAGCAATGAATAAACTATATGAACTTCAAATAGAAAGTAAGGAATGATGCTATGCAAAAGATTACGGTGTTAGACCAACAAACTATAAACCAAATTGCAGCGGGAGAGGTAATTGAGCGTCCTGCTGCTGTTGTAAAAGAATTAGTCGAAAACGCCATTGATGCAGGTGCTAATGCCATTACTGTGGAAATCAAGGAGGGTGGCATTAGTTTTATTCGTATTACAGACAATGGCTCTGGTATTTTAAAGTCGGATGTAAAGACAGCCTTTTTACGACATGCCACATCCAAAATTAAATCCGTGGAGGATCTTCTTAATGTGTCTAGTCTTGGCTTTCGTGGAGAGGCCCTTTCTAGTATAGCAGCAGTTGCCCTTGTGGAACTTGTGACCAAGTCTAAATCTGAGTTACTGGGCTCTCGTTATATTATAGAAGGTGGACAAGAGAAGAGTCTTGAGGAAATTGGGTGTCCTGATGGTACCACCTTTATTATCCGTAATCTGTTTTATAATACCCCAGCTAGACGTAAATTTTTAAAATCTGCTGCCACAGAAGCAGGCTATATCAGTGACCTCGTAGAACGATTAGCCATTAGCCATCCTGGAATCTCATTCCGTTTTTTAAATAACAATCAGTTAAAGATTTCTACCTCTGGCAATAATAAACTTAAGGACATTGTATATCAAATTTATGGACGAGATGTAACTGCCAAGCTTTTAGAGGTCCATGAAAGTAATGAGCATATCACTATGGATGGATTTATTGGAAAGCCAGAGCTACTACGTGGAAATAGAAATTATGAAAACTATTTTATCAATGGTCGCTATATTAAGAGTGCAGTGATTAGTAAAGCCATTGAGGATGCCTATAAGCCATATGCCATGACTCATCGATATCCTTATACCTCATTACATTTTCTCGTTGATCCAATGTATATTGATGTCAATGTGCATCCAACCAAGATGGAGCTACGCCTAAGGAATAGCGAAGAGGTATATCAAATTGTATATAGTACCCTTAGTAAGCGGTTAAGGCAGATAGAGTTAATTCCTGATGTTTCTGTAGATAACAAATCGGTTAATAAAGGCACTACCCCTAAAGAAAGTAATGCACCTATGAACAAGGGACCTGAACCATTTGAAAAGCAACGTATTCAAGCTTCAAATCAAATATTGTCCTACATTCATAGCATTCAAAATAGTAATCCTTCTACAAAAGAGGATAAGACGGAGGTCAGATTTATTCCGAATCAAGAAACAGAGGAGCTCCCATGGGTCTCTGTTCCTAATACGACAACTGTAGAATCTGAATTTTCCTATGATTCTTCAAAGGTAAAAGAAAGAGAAGAAGAATATATAAGTCAGAATGAGGATAAGAAAGAAAGTGAACCGACAAAGCAACTAAGTTTGTTTGAAGAGGAAGCAGAAGTAATTAAGCCTCAGCCAGCTTATCATATCATTGGTCAATTGTTTCACACCTATTGGCTAATTGAATTTGAAGAAAAGCTGTTATTAATTGATCAACATGCTGCACATGAGAAAATTCTGTATGAAAAACTGATGAAAGAATATAGCGAAAAAACGCTGTTTTCTCAGAACCTGTTACCACCAATTATCATTACCCTTAACCCAAGAGAAGAAGAATGTATCAAAGAAAACCTGTCCTTCTTTTTTGAACTAGGCTTTGAGATTGAACACTTTGGTGGAAAAGAATGGGCGGTTCGAGGTGTTCCTGCTGATTTATATAACTTAAATCAGGAGTCTTTACTTATAGAACTCATTGACAGCTTGGTAGAAGATCACTATAATTTAGAACCAATGCTAATCATAGAAAAAATTGCATCCATGTCCTGTAAGGCAGCAGTAAAAGGGAACCAAAGACTAACAAAGGAAGAGTTTTCTGCCTTACTGACAGATTTAATGTGTTTAGAGAACCCTTATTTCTGTCCTCATGGACGTCCAATTATTATTGCTATGACAAAGCAAGAGATTGAAAAGAAGTTTAAGCGAATTGTGTAACTTTAGGAGGATATAATGAGTCTACGACCATTAATCATATTAACGGGTCCTACCGCTGTTGGTAAAACAGAATTATCTATTTCTTTGGCCCAAACAATAGGTGGAGAAATTATTTCTGCTGATTCTATGCAGGTTTACCGACATATGGACATCGGTACAGCTAAAATCAAACCATCTGAAATGTGTGGTATAAAACATTATCTTATCGATGAAATGGAACCGGATGAGGACTTTAATGTAGTTCGTTTTCAAAAAATGGCCAAGGAAGCATTAGAAGAGATTTATGCAAAGGGGAAGATTCCTATCATTGTAGGTGGTACGGGCTTTTATATTCAGGCACTTTTGTATGATATTAATTTTGATGAGGAGCCATTAGAATCTGAGGTTAGAAAAGAACTAGAACAAACACTTATAGAAAAGGGACCTAAGTTTCTTCATGATGAGCTTACTAGAATTGATCCAGACAGTGCTAAGGCCATTCACGCCAATAACTCTAAAAGAGTAATACGAGCCATAGAGTATTATAGACTAACTGGAAAACAAATATCGAAGCATAATGAGGAAGAAAAAAAACGTCCAGCTGCTTATAATAGTGCCTATTTTGTCTTAACTCACAACAGGCAACTATTATATGAACGAATTAATTCTCGTATTGATACAATGCTTATAGAAGGCTTAGTCGAGGAGGTACGTTCCTTAAAGGAAGCTGGTTATTCTAGAAATTTGGTATCAATGCAGGGCTTAGGGTATAAAGAGATTTATGCTTATCTTGATGGTGAAATCACCTTAGAGGAAGCTGTCTACATTCTGAAAAGGGATACAAGACATTTTGCTAAACGCCAGTTGACTTGGTTTAGAAGAGAAAAAGACGTTATTATGATAGACAAGCAACAATTAAGCAGTACCAAAGAACAATTAGATGCTATTCTTAAGGTTTTAAAGGATGAGAACATATGTTCTTCAATCTAATAAATAGAATAGTAGAAAGGATAATGCAATGAAAGAGTATTTAAAAGAGCAGTATAAAAGCATGGGTATTTCAGAAAAGCTACTTGACTTTTCTGACGCTATAGAGGAATCACTAAAGGAACGTTTTTCTTATATTGATCAGGTAGCAGAGTATAACCAACATAAGGTGATACTGGCTATGCAAAAAAATAGAGTCAGCGATATCCATTTTGCTGCAACCACAGGGTATGGATATAACGATATAGGAAGGGATACCTTAGAGGATGTTTATGCATCTGTTTTTCATACAGAATCCGCCTTAGTACGTCCTCAGCTTACCTGCGGAACACATGCCTTAACAATTGCCTTGTCCGCTAATTTAAGACCTGGAGACGAATTATTAAGTCCTGTAGGAAAACCTTATGATACTCTAGAAGGAGTGATTGGTATTCGTAAGACCCCAGGTAGTCTAGCAGAGTATGGAATAACTTATCGACAGGTAGATTTACTTGAAGATGGTGGGTTTGATTATGAGGGTATTAGAAAATCGATTAACTCTGCTACTAAGATGGTTACGATACAGCGTTCTAAGGGGTATCAAACAAGACCCACCCTTTCTGTAAAACGAATCGGGGAACTCATAACATTTATAAAATCCATAAAACCAGATACTATCTGTATGGTAGATAACTGTTATGGAGAATTCGTAGAAACCATAGAGCCAACAGATGTAGGAGCTGATTTATGTGTAGGCTCTCTAATTAAAAATCCAGGTGGTGGTTTAGCCCCTATTGGTGGCTATATAGTTGGAAAGAAGGAACTAGTGGAGCAAGCAGCCTATCGCCTAACCGCACCGGGGCTTGGCAAAGAGGTAGGGGCAACCTTAGGTATTAACGGCCTTCTTTACCAAGGATTATTTCTTGCCCCAACAGTAGTTGCAGGCGCGCTAAAAGGAGCTATTTTTGCGGCTAATCTCTACGAACAGCTAGGATTTTCTGTGATTCCTAATGGAAGTGAGCCAAGATATGATATTATACAAGCTGTTACCCTAGGTACCAAAGAAGGGGTTATAGCGTTTTGTAAAGGAATTCAAGCAGCAGCTCCTGTAGATAGCTTTGTTACTCCAGAACCTTGGGCAATGCCTGGCTATGATTCTGATGTCATTATGGCAGCAGGTGCCTTTGTTCAAGGAAGTAGTATTGAATTGTCTGCAGATGCCCCTATTAAACCTCCTTATGCAGTATATTTCCAAGGGGGACTTACTTGGTACCATGCCAAACTTGGAATTCTTAAATCTGCCCAAAGTATGTTTGAGGAGAATCTCATAAGGCTTTAGTAAAAAGGTATACAAAACAAAATAGATATGCTAAAATGTAGCGTGGAAGATTTTATTTCATAAGAACATCACATAGTTCTTGTCAGTTAGCATTGGGGGCAGATGCTTGAAGAGACAGATTGGAGCTTACTCTTATGTTAGAGCTAACATCTTCTACACAAATGCCAATATTAGAACGCCCTTACGAGAAATTCAGCCGCTTGGGCGTTCATGCTTTGTCCGACGAAGAATTACTGGCAATCATCCTAAGAACTGGTTCTAAGAAGGAGGATGCACTGCATCTTGCCTCTCGTATTCTTCTAAGTAATCAGGAATATCATGGCTTGCTAAATCTTAACCATTTAACTCTTAATGAACTTATGAAGTTAGATGGGATTGGCCAAGTAAAAGCCACTCAGATTCTCTGTCTGTCCGAAATTACAAGACGGATGGCGAAAGCCACAAGAAAAGATGGTGTTCATCTATTGTCTCCTGATTCAGTTGCTAGTTATTATATGGAGGACATGCGTCATTTAACTACGGAACAGATTTTGCTTGTTTTACTGGATTCTAAAAGTAAAATACTAGGCGATAAGATCATATCTTCGGGAACAGTAAATGCTTCTTTACTTGCACCTAGAGAACTCTTTATATGTGCGCTAAAAAACGGTGCGGTGAATATTATACTTCTCCACAATCACCCTAGCGGGGACCCCTCTCCAAGTGCTGAGGACCTTCAAGTTACCAAGAGGGTGAAGGAGGCTGGAGTATTAATAGGAATTAAGCTTATGGATCACTTAATTATTGGGGATAATAAATATGTGAGCTTAAAAGAACAAGGTCTGCTGTAAATCTAGAAGGGAGAACACAATGACAAATAGATTATTAGGAATTGATTTAGGTACTAGCACATTAAAAATATATCGTAAGGGACATGAGATAGTATTTGACGAAAAAAATGTAATTGCGATTGAAAATAAACGTCGTGTAATTGCTGTTGGTGACGAAGCTTATGAAATGTTAGAAAAGGCACCTCGTAATATACAAGTTTCTTATCCTGTACGCAATGGTGTGATTGCGGATATTGCTAATATGGAAACTCTAATCAATTCAACCTTTAAAAAAATACTAAAAACAGGTCTTAAGGGTGGTTATTGTATCGTAGCTGTGCCAACAGATATTACTGAAGTAGAAAAGATGGCATTTCATGATTTAATTGCCCATTCTTGTATCAAAGCAAAGTATGTGGGTATAGTAGAAAAACCAATTGCTGCTGCCTTAGGAGCAGGTCTTGATATTACCTGTGCTGCTGGTGTGATGACAGTAGATATCGGTGCAGATACTACAGAAATCAGTATTATGTCCTTAGGTGGAATTGTTATCAGTAAGTTGATTCCAATTGGAGGCAATAAGCTAGATGAGTCTATTCGATTATATGTAAAGAAAAAATATAATCTATTAATCGGAGACAAAACTGCAGAAAATATTAAAAAGGAACTAGCAGATGCTTTTCATACAGAAGAAAGAACTATTAAGGTATATGGACGTAATGTTGTTACAGGACTTCCTAGCGAGATGGAAATCAACTCCAGTATGGTTCATGAAGCAATCATTGAGTATCTAAATAGCATCATCGATAATATAAAGATGATTTTAGAGAGAACTCCTCCTGAAATTTCATCTGATATTATTGATTCAGGCATCTATGTTTTAGGGGGATCTGCAAGTATTCGTAATCTTGATGCACTAATTAGCCAAGAAACTGAGCTTAAAGTTAATATATGTCCAAACCCTGCTAATGCAGTTATTAACGGACTTGGGTCAATTATTGATGATTCCAATTTAAAGACTTTGACCTCTATTGTTTCATCTGGCATAAGTAAGAGAAAATTAAAATAAGTAATAGGGAAGGGAGTTTCCTATGAGACGTAGGTTTAAGGTAAACATAGCACCTCGATATATATTATTAGGGTTAACCGTGCTATGCTTAATTCTAATATTTATTTCATTTAAATATAGTGAGGCAGTGGCTCCAGCCAAAACATTTGTTGGCAGGGTTATGACGCCTATGCAAAAGGGGATTAATCAAATTGGTGATTTTATTCATTCAAAGGCTGAACTATTTAATTCTGTAGAAGATTTGACGGCGGAGAACAAGACTCTTCAACAGGAGATTAACAAGCTAAAGCAGGAAAATAATAACCTTTTACAGGACAAGTTTGAGCTAGAGAATTTTCGTAAGTTATATAAACTTGATCAAGACTATAAAGACTATCCAAAGGTAGCTGCTACTGTCATCAGCTATGATCCTTTAAACTGGTATAGTACCATAACCATTGACAAAGGTAGTAGAGAAGGTCTTACCGAAGACATGAATGTTATCGCTGATGAGGGGTTAGTCGGTATTATTACGGAAGTGGGAGTTAACCACTCCAAGGTACGTTTGATTATAGATGATGCTAGTAATGTAGGTGGTATGTTTAGAAACACTGGAGATACCTGCAATGTAAAAGGTAACCTAGAGTTATTTGACAATGGGCTCATTGAGATGAACGTAATAAAAAAAGATGCTCTTATTGAAGTTGGTGACGAAATTGTCACTTCTAAGATAAGTAGCAAATTCCTTCCAGGAATACTGATTGGATATGTGGATAGTATATCCTCAGATTCTAACAATATGAGCCAATCTGGTTATGTAAGACCTGTAGTCGATTTTTCTAAACTAGATACCGTTCTGGTTATTACTAAATTAAAAGAGGCTCTGATCAAAACAGATCCTAATCAGACACCATCAGATAATGATGACAGTTCCAAATAAAGGGTGGTAACTATGAAACGTTTTCTATACATGACTGCATTAATTTTAGTATGCTATCTTTTACAAACTACGGTCTTGCAAAAAATAGCACTTGCTAATGTTGTTCCTAACTTAATATTAATTATTGTTGTGGCAATTGGGTATATTCGGGGTAAAATCGAAGCCATGTTTCTAGGCTTATTCCTTGGCTTATTAGTCGACTGTCAATATAATAGTTTAATTGGTGTATGTGGTCTAATTTACATGCTAATTGGATATCTAGTTGGGCTTTGCAATAAAATTTACTATCGCGATGATTATACGATTCCATTTTTATTGGTTGGATTAAGTGATATCTTTTATAACTTCTTATTTTATATTCTTACCTTCCTATTAAGAAATCGTACCAATTTACCATATTATTTTATTAGAATTATGCTTCCTGAATTAGTTTATACAGTTTTAGTATCGTTTTTCCTGTATAAATTGATTCATGTTTTAATTGTTCGTATTGAACAGACATCTGGAAAGGAGAATATATGATTGATACCCTTCTTGACAAATTAAAGTCACTCGTGTCGTCCAGACTTCTTCCTATTACTTTAATAT
>JAEZQN010000198.1 GCA_023441145.1 Bacillota bacterium | reverse complement strand
ATGTATGGTCCTATGCTTTGGCAATGTCTCTAACATAGGAAAAATGAATTTATTAAAAAGCTGCATAAGCTATGTCTCCAACCATATATTCTGCAACAACTCCTCCACCATGGAATACTGCAGACAGACTACATACCAAGCCTTTGGGAGCAATGAAGCTGTTATCACTTGGCAGCCTTCCATTTATACTTATTTGCAATACCATACAGATACTTTAAGTACCGTCGCTACAAATGATAGTCCTGGGTCTGTGACAGCACCTCCTATTAGTACTACTGATGTTCCCTCACAAACTCCTGATAGTCAACTAGTGAATTCTGATTTAAATCCTATGGAAGACATTAGTAACGGTCAGGATTCTTATGACGATTTATTTTTTGAAGATTTAGAGGATGAGGATGCCCACGAAGTATTTTCTGAAACCAACCTAAGTGCCAGCGCAAAAGAAACACTGGCCAATAACCGAAAGATTATTTCTACCTTAACCTCTACCTTGGATTTAGATTATATGATTAAAAAACTCTACCACGTAAACTCATCAACCGGAATCGACAAAGCAGTATTTAATGTAAAAAAACTACTTTCTACAGATGTTACCATTGATAAGAATTCTAAGGAACCTCAAATTCTTATTTTTCATTCTCATGCCCATGAAACCTTTACAGATAGTAGGGATGGGGTGAAATCAGATACTGTAGTAGGTGTCGGTGACGAATTAACTCGTATTTTAACGGAGGACTATGGCTACAATGTCGTGCATTACAGTCGTCAGTATCAGTACAACTATGCTTATAACCAAGCATTGCCTGATTTAGAAGCCTTGATAAAAAAATACCCTTCCATTAAGGTCATACTTGACATCCACCGAGATGGTGTTGCTGAGACAACAAAAACCCATACTACTGTTACGATCGACAAAACAACTATGGCTAAGATTATGTTCTTTAACGGAGTATGCCGTACTACAAAAGGTCCAATTAAAGGTTATCAAAATCCTAATCTTCAGATGAACCTAGCGTTTAGTCTCCAGATGAGATTATTTGCAATGGAAACCTTCCCACAGCTCACAAAATATAATTTTCTTAAAAGCTGGCGCTATAACATGCATATGATGGAACGCTACTCGTTAGTAGAGGTTGGAGACAACAATAATACGGTTGCTGAGGCTAAGGCAGCCATGAAACCTCTGGCCGCCATTATTGATCATGTGCTTACTACAGAAAACTCCTACACCCAGTAGGTCATAGGAGGTGCTTCCTCGTAAAAGATACCATTTAAGGCCTCTGAGATTGTATAGCTAATACGATGAATAGAGTCGTCAATATTTTTTGGCGTTACAAACATGTTATTTACCTGTCGGTCATTCATTTCCGATAGAAACTGATAGATTTCTTCCTCGGAAAATCCTTTCTTTCGCAAGGATTCTTCCATAATATCATCTACTATAGTGGCTGCATCCACTACCGTCGGTACTCCAACGGCTATTACTGGAATTCCTATACTATGCTGGTTTAAAGCATTACGGTTATTACCGACACCGGCTCCTGGACTGATTCCTGTATCCGTAATCTGAATGGTAGTGGTGAGCCTACTGACACTTCTTGCTGCAAGTGCATCTATGACAATTAGCAAATCCGGTTTTGTCTCTTTTATAATACCCTTTAAGATTTCACTGCTTTCCATACCCGTTTGTCCCATAACCCCAGGAGATATGGCACTAACCGACTCCATTTTATTACGCTTAGAGAATTCCTCTCCAAACTCCTTTACTAGATGCCTCGTTACAAAGAGATGGTCCACAACCTGCGCACCTAGTGCATCTGCAGTCAGATTTCGATTTCCTAATCCAGCTACTAAAGCATGCTTATCATGTAAATCATTTGCCAATTCTCTTATGAATTTTTGAATTTGTTTCATCACTGGTTTATGATAGCTTTCATCAGATCCCATTAACTTTGGAGCTTCTATGGTAATATATGTCCCAATAGGCTTTCCCATAGCCTTAGCTCCTCTTTCATCCTTGATTATTACTTTTGTTACCTTAATATCATTTTCCTCATCCTTCTCTTCCTCAAGTACCACTCCTTTTATCTCAACATCATCATCCTCAAAGGTTTCTCTAACCTCCAAAGCTAAGTCTGTTCTTCTATTATTCAAGGTTTTTAAAGCCTCCATACAACCGTTCCTTTCTAACTATTTTTCTTTAGTAGACTACCCCAATGCCGAAAAAATAATACCTTTTGGTTTATTTGGTTATTGACAAGGTAAACACTTTATACTAAGATATAGTAGTGTGTTTACATTAGGTACGTCCGTGTCCGGATTTAATGTAACAATGAAAACTATTTACCACATAGTAATGGAGGTGTACAGATTGGCTAACATTAAATCTGCTAAGAAGAGAATCAAAGTTATCGAAACTAAAACTATGAGAAATAAAGCAATTAAGTCTAGTGTAAAGACTGCAATTAAGAAGGTTGATGCTGCTGTTGCTGCTAACGACAAAGAGCTTGCAGTTGCTAACTTAAGAGCTGCTATTGCAGAGATAAGCAAAGCACAGAGTAAAGGTGTTTACCACAAGAACACTGCTGCTAGAAAGATTTCCCGCTTAAGTAAAGCAGTTAACGGCGTTGCTTAATTATTATGAATAGAAAAGCAAAGGATTTGTGACCCAACACAGCTTTTGCTTATGAAAGCCAATGATCTGGTGTGATCATTGGCTTTTCTAATTGATTCTATACATTAAAAAATTTATTTACGAACTGCACAGTATACTCTGTTACCTTATCATAATCCATATAAGCCTTGTAAATGGCCTCTATCTCATCATGAATATCCTTGGTCGTCATTAAAGATTCTATTGCCACTTCTATTAGTTGCTTCTCATAAAGCTCATTAAAGCGTAATGTGCTTTCATACTTATCTATCACTATTTGATCCAATAATAGATTTACGTTAATTATTTTTTCAATTTGTCTCGGAAAGACTAGGCTTGTTGTAATGCACATATCAAGATCTCTGATAATAAGATGGATTGGTTCATTTGGCAACAAGGAAGAATAATATACTTCACAGCCATAACCCATAAACTTTGAAAAAGTAAGTGCCATTTTTATAAACTCTGAAGTCACCCCACCAGGCCCGTGAAGGGAAATAATCTTCTCATCTCCTACTATAGTACTAAAGTAATCAATATACCCCTGAGGAGTAATGGCATCCGCAAACAGATGACGAATTGCCCCTTTTAGATTTCCTTTCTTTAACTCGTGAGTTCCAAACACATCCTGAACCTCCTCACGCAGTTCATCCTTATCTATGGCACACAGGTTGTAGTAATTACTATTTTCTCTTAGGCGCCCTGCTGCTGCTAGATATGCATAGGTTCGCTTATAACCCTGTGTATTCTCCTGCATCAGTCTACTAATCTGTCCCCTCTTCTTTTCTAGCCCCTTCTGATCTAGGTAAATACCTAAATTCAAAATCTCATCCGCTGCCCCTGGTGTTACTGGATCAATTACATGAGGAGCCGTCCCATCTAACATGGTTACACCGATGGATGGAATATGTACTGCATCTAAGCTGTTGGCATCACTGGCACAATGAAAATGCTCCACTGCATACCCCTTTTCCCGTGCTCTTTTACTAAAAAGGTTCATAAAGGTATTTTTCCCTACTCCTGGTCCACCTTTTAATACAAAAATCCTCTTATTATCTACCCAAGGTGCTATAATCCCATCAAAA
>JAEZQN010000181.1 GCA_023441145.1 Bacillota bacterium | reverse complement strand
TTTCTGACTTTTTCAATATCAATAGTATGGCCAAGAGATGGATTAGCTTTATACCAATTGCTCTCTAAACCCCAATCATCTTCATCTTCTATACCATAAATAACAGGATAAAAAGTAGAATCTATCTTTCTCCCCTCTAATAAATCAACTGCTTTTTGATGTTGCTCAAAGCAGATAGAATTTCTATCTGTTCCTGCTGTAGTTATTAGAAAAAATAAGGGTTGTGTTCGTGCATCCCCAGAACCTTTAGTCATAACATCAAACAGTTCTCTATTAGGCTGGGAATGTAACTCATCAAATATAACACCATGTACATTTAGACCATGCTTAGTGTAGGCTTCTGCAGATAGCACCTGATAAAAGCTTCCCGTAGGTTTATAGACTAATCGTTTTACCGACATAATTGGCTTAATACGTTTTTTTAATGCTGGACATTGCTCCACCATTTCTACTGCTACGTCGAAAACAATAGATGCTTGCTGCCTATCAGATGCACACCCATAGACCTCAGCACCCCATTCGTTATCTCCACAAGTCATATAAAGTGCCACACCAGCTGCAAGTTCACTCTTCCCGTTCTTCTTTGGAATTTCAACATATGCAGTATTGTACTGTCTAAATCCATTTTTCTTTACTGTGCCAAAGCCCTCTCTAATGATTTTATCTTGCCAAGGTAAGAGTTCAAAAGGTACACCGCGCCACTGCCCCTTTGTGTGCTTAAGACAATTTATGAAGTTAACTGCTCGTAATGCTTTAGCTTCATCGTACATCCTTTTTCCCTCCTGCAACAAGCATTAGTTCCATGGGATCATCTTCTTCACACGTATTATCTACTACAATTCTAGTTCTTGCTGAAGGAGTTAAACCAAACTGCTCACAGAACTTACTCATGATTTTAAGGTAGGTTTGAGAAATACTCACTTGAGGTACTTGTTGCCAATATCCAGAGGGAGTTTTAACAATAGTGCCGTGTTTACTGATAAATTCCTCAGCTTCCTTCCATCTCGCATAAGCTTGGCAGTACCCAGCAAAAGCTGCCATGTCTACCTCTGTAAGTACACCAAGTTGTTCTAGCTGTTTTGCTACTCTTCGCCATTCTTTCTTAGCTTCTGCCTCAAGCCATATAGGGCATTTGGGTGCTTTACTTATCGGTTTAGGTTCTGCCGAATTAACTGGTCTTTTCCCTGGATTACCTTCTAATACTTTAATTGCTGTTGGTTTAGGTTTTCTGCCACGCTGTGCCATAGGTACCACCTCCTTCCCACAAAAAAGGACCTACTCTCGTAAGGTCCTTGGTACTATTTTGTGCCATATAAAATAAAATTCAGATAAGCTCTAATATCCTCTTGTATGAGGTTAACCAATTCAAAGTAGCCTTTCTCATAGGCTTCCTTTTGAATGGCAGCCACATCAAACATATTATATTTGCCTAAGTTCCTTATTTCTAATATCTGTTCTAGCAACTTATCAGTAATCTTTTGCTCCTTCAGTAAGCCTTGGTAGTTATAATTACCCTTCTTAACCTCTGCAAGTTCAGTCTCTACAGCTTCTTTATACTTAGGGTAGTGTTTCTCCTTCTTCTTACAATCTAAGCAAAGGCAATCAGTATTAAACATACTCATTATCCTTCCTATATCTAAGGAACCACCACATCGATCACATGTTTTTTGAGTAAAGAATTTGTCCATAGTTTATTGACCTACTTCCTTTAGGCACTCTAGATGCGCCCGCTTTAAAGTTTCTAGGTCTAAGCCGTTATCCAGGTAACCTTGATTGATAACCCCTAGATAATAAGCTGTAGGTAAACTTGGCTTATCATTATATTCATCAGTCATAATATACGCCATAGCCTTTTTAATCTTAGTACCAATCTTAACTTTAACTTCTCTTTTCTCATAAAGCCTTGGGTAGCCTTCGTACATATCAAGAGCAACTTCACAGTCTTCTGTAATTTCCCAAAGTACAATAGGTACTTCTTTTCCTTTGCAAGGCTCTATATTGGCTACTCCTTTATAAACACCCCTAAAGGTTAATTTATAATCCTCAAGTATTCCTGTATCCACTACTTTGGCATTAGGACATCTGACAGCCATTTGCTTTAAGTTCATATTACTACCATAGGCAGCGTAGATTTTAGTTTCCATATTCTCATCCTTTCATAAAGAGGTAGGTTTCCCTACCCCTGTGTTCTATCTCATGCTACATTGCGCCATGCACTATTGCCCGTTAAGTTGGCTAAGAAGTGTAGCCTGCAAGTTTTAAACTCATCGCCATTTAAGCCGAGTCTTAACATCCAACATCTGAAGGTGTACTTCTCGTTATCAGTGTATGTTCTTCTTGCACTTGCTGTCTTTTGAGTTAAGGCTTGATTGCTAAGTGCTAGGCAAAATTGAATGTAGGCTTTTACTTTGCCAGCGTGTAGGGTGCTATTAAAAAGTCTGAACTCCACAGTGCCTTTAGTAAAGGTACTGTGAAGGTTTAGCCCATGGTAACGGCTTTGGTGGTAATGTCTTTCTCTTGATTCCCTTCCATAACCTTCGTACCAAATATCAGCTAGTTGCTCTAAGGTTCTAGGTTTCTTTTTATTGATGGTCTTAATCAGTTCCTCATTTACCTTTTTGCAATATTTTAATCTTTCAGGGTCTATCTCTAATGCTTTGTACAGTAAATCTTCTTTGCTTGCCATTAGGTTTACTAGGTTCTTAAGGCTCGCTGGTGTGTGAGGGGTAGCATCTACATGGATGTGAATACCGCAACTTTTATTGGTGAAGGCTCCTGCTGCTCTTAATGCTCTTATTATTTCTTGAAGGGGTTCGATATCCTCGTAGGTCAGAATGGGACTTACTAGCTCTACTTTGTAATCTGAATTTGCATAATGCCTTGTCTTGCCTTCCATTTTTTGTGGGTCTATGCTTGAGTCTGAAACTATCTTCCATGTTCGTCCTTGCACGTCTATTGTTTCGTAAGCATCGTAGGTTCCACCTGTATACCTTGTTGCTACTGACCCAGGTTGCTGATTAAGCACCCCCGCTGCTTCTTTTCTTGTAATGCCTGTAAACTCAATTTCAATTCCAAACCTTTGTGTTTTCATGCTTTTCATCCTTTCAACATATGTTTTCCCTTTCGGTAGTACACATGTTACCGCTAGTGTGTTAATTAGTGTAGGCACTTGATAGCCATAGATTTCACAACAAACACACCTTTAATTGTCACTAGTACACAAAGAATATGGACTACCTTTAAAGGGCTGGGTGAATACTTTAAATTCTTTTGTTGCATATACACAAAAGCTTAGTTATGAATTTGTCTAGATTAGTGTTTTAGCAATGGCATAAGCTACATTTACTGTTACTGCATTACCTGCTTGCTTATAAAGCTGAGCATCAGAATTAACTGCTTGTGCCTTTTCAAATAACTCATCTGGAAAACCTTGTAATCTAAAACACTCCCTTGGTGTCAGCCTACGTATTCTAAATGTTCTATCCAAAGTCCCTTGCATGCAGGAAGTATCTAAGGTTTGTGCTACCCGTTTTCCTACTCTGCCTCGTCTTGTCTTGCTTTTTGGAAAAGTGATATTAATGCTATCCCCTACTTCAGCTTCAGCATACCCCCTTTTAGTGGCTTCTTTAATAGCTACCCCATGGCGATCTGTTCCTGTAAGCGTAAACATCGGTTCATTATTTTCCTTCATCCTTCTGCCATTTTGCCTTTTCTCTTCTCGGTCTGGTGTAAGTACTGGATAAGCTTCTAAAACCCCACTATTCATAGCTGTGCGATTTACAACACCTGCTGTATACCTGGAGGTAATACAACGTGCCATATCGGTAATCTGTGTTTTTGTAGTTGATTGGTCAATGAAATAAAGACCTGTTTTACCACCTTCTCCTCCACCATTACCAGTTAAAGTACAAGAAATACCTTCTGGATTATAAACACGCTCCCCTTGGCAACCACCTATAACTTGCTTAAGAGTTGCTGTGTTTTCTGCTGAGATAGGTAATATTTCTCGTCTACCTCTGCTTCTAAGATTTGCAATAATGAACACTCGCTCTCTATTTTGTGGGACTCCAAAATCTTTGGAATTAAGCACCTGCCACTTACAGTCGTACCCTGCTTGGTTCATTTCAAACAAAACGGTTGCAAAGTCGAAGCCTGAATTAATTGAGAGCAAGTTCTTAACGTTTTCAACAAGAAGGTATGTGGGCTTATCACTTTCTTCTTTGCCTTTGAGGAGGTCAATAATGTTGAAATAAATACCACTTCTTTTTCCGACCAATCCTCGTTGTTTTCCTGCAACGGAGATGTCTTGGCAAGGGAATCCAAAGCACCAGATATCTGCGTAGGGCATTTCTTCTGATTTGATTGTTGTAACATCATTTGCATACCACTCTCCTTCCGTATTGTACATTGCTTCATAAGAAGCTTTAGCGAATTTATCATACTCACAATAGCCAATGCACTTATGTCCAGCAAGTTCTAGTCCTAAACGAAAGCCTCCGATACCTGAGCATAAATCAAGGAAGGTCAGCTGTTTCATTTTGCTCACCTTCTTTAATTAAATCTGCATATTTTGTTTTCATACCATTTCGTATTAAATACACTTCATCGCTAGAACCTTTGTAATCAATATACCTTTTAACAATAACATCTGCATATTTTTCATCTAATTCAATGGTTCGGCATATTCTATTAGTCTGCTCACAAGCTAATAAAGTAGAACCACTTCCTCCAAAGGGATCTAGCACAATACAGTTGGTCATACATGAGTTTTGTATTGGATAGGCGATAAGATTAATGGGCTTCATTGTTGGATGAAGTTCATTTCTTGCAGGTCTATCAAAATCCCAAATGGTAGACTGCTTTCTATCTGAATACCACATATGCTTGCCACCGATTTTCCAACCAAACATAACTGGTTCATGCTGCCACTGGTAAGGACTTCTTCCAAGCACAATACTCTGCTTTCTCCAGATACATGTTTCAGATAAATAAAAGCCAGCTGCTTTAAATGCCTTTCTAAAGTTAAGCCCTTCTGTATCAGCATGAAAAACATAAATACTTGCATCTCGTTCCATGTTTTGCTCCATATTTACAAAGGCTGCAAATAAGAACTTATAAAATTCATCATCCTTGAGATTATCATTTTGAATCGTTCCAGCTACACCTTTATATGCCACATTGTATGGTGGATCGGTTACTACTAGATTTGCTTTCTTACTTTCCATTAATACTTCATATACTTCTGGTAAAGTAGCATCTCCACAAATTAATCGGTGCTGACCCAACTCCCAAACATCACCTTGGTTTGTCATAGCTGGTTGTTTCAGTTCAGCGTCTACATCAAAGTTATCTTCATTAATGTCCTTATCATGAACGGCATTAAATAACTGTTCAATCTCTGGTGGTTCAAATCCTGTAAAAGACACATCAAAATCAGATGATTGTAAATCTTTAATAAGGTCTGCCAATAACTCTTTGTTCCATTCTCCAGTAATTTTATTAAGAGCAATGTTCAGTGCCTTTTCCTTTGTTTTGTCTATGTTGATTACAATACAATCAATTTCTTCATACCCAAGTGTTTGAAGCACTGTGGCTCTTTGGTGTCCACCAATAATGGTTAAGTCTACATTTACAATGATTGGTTCAACATAGCCAAATTCTGTAATGCTATTTTTAATCTTCTCAAATTCCTTATCCCCCGGTTTTAGCTTTTTACGAGGATTATAAGTCGCAGGTACTAAATCAGATATTTTTAATTTTTTAAACTCCATCCCTTACCCTCCAAATCTATATTTTATATAACACTTATGGGAGCAGTACTTTCTGCTTTTATTTCCGTAACTTTCAAATGCTACCCCACACTCTTTACAAACAATGGTATATACTGCAGTTTCTTTTCTCATGCCTTCTTCTGGATGAGCTTTCCACCAAGTTCTTCTACATTGGTCTGAACAAAACTTTCTGGCTCTGCCTTGTTTAGGTTGTTTTATAGTTTTACCACAGCAAACGCAAGCTTCACCTCTATCCATCTGCTCTTTAATATTCAGAAATACTACAGCAGCATCCCCATCAAGCCCATGTGTTTTGCAGTAGTTCCTAACTACATCTCTTGATAACCCCAGAACAGAAGCTATAGCTTTATAGCCTACACCCTTTAGACGATATTCCTTGATTTTCTTCTTTTCCAAGTTGGTCATTGTCTACTGATTCTCCTTTCTAATTTGCTGAGAGGTATTTAATAACCACATAAAAAGTAGCAAAAACTATCCCCTTTTTTACATCAAGTGAAGCTTTTTTGAAATAACGAGTGCAACAAAAAAAGTCTTAAAAGCATGAGTAATATCAATGTTTTTAAGACTTTCTTTGTTTTTTCTCTGAACTACCTTTTAGCAAATATTATATTGAATTAAGCTCTTTAAAATAAAGGTTTTGAATGCTCATTAACCAAGCTAAAACTATATCCCCCCTGCTTAATTATGCGTAAACTCACACGAAGGGGCGCATCGGTCTTGAGCATCAAAGGTTGTAGAGATTCAAATGCCCCTACCCCTTCTATGGCTAATATTTGTATTCTACATATCTGTCTTCGGTCATTGTCTTTTTATCATGACAAGGTTTACAAAGTGGTTGCCAGTTGTTCTCATCCCAAAAGAGATTGGCATCCCCTCTATGTGGCTTGATGTGATCTACAACAGTAGCCCTTGTTAATCGGTTCTCCTGTTGGCACTTAACACATAAAGGGTGTGCTTTTAGAAATCTACTTCTTGCTACTCGCCAACTAGATGTGTACCCTCTACTTGCTGCACTTGCTCGATCACTGCTATGCATTGCTTCATGCTCTTCGCAATACTTATCGTTGGTAAGTTTAGAACAACCTGGATGCTTACATGGTTTCATAGGCTTTCTAGGCACTGCTATCACCTCTTCCTTATGTTCGAAGCGTAGTGAAAGGATGAAAGTCTACGCTTCGGCAAGCATAAAAAAAGAACCAAAGACAAATGTCTCGGCTCTCTATCCACTTCTTACATCTTAATAATAACACAAAGGAAATCAAAAGTCAGTCTACTCTTAGTCTACTCTTAGTCAACCATATTGGCTATTCTTCTATCAGAACAACCACTTACTACTAATAATCTTAGAATCTACCTATTTCGATATTAAGTTTACCCGAGTGATATTGTCTATGACACTCAGGGCATAATGTAATCATATTATCTACACTTGCAACGCCATCCTCACTATAAAGAATAATATGATGTCCATGATTCCCTTTAAATACTTTTAAACAAAAAAAACACATATATTCATCCAACTCTTTGCCATCTTTTTGAGCTTTTATATGTTTGCTATTCCTCTTTGTCATCAGTATTATTTTCCTCCAACGCTAAGGCTTCCTTAATTTTCATCGGTAATTCTTTTTTAGGTGCTTTAGCATATGTTGCTCTTGCTTTAGGAGCACATTTTTTCTTTACATCTATTACACCTTTCAAAAATTCATCGCACTCATTTTCACTTATATTATCTAACTTTATCCACATTGCATGGTTTTTATTATCTTGTGGTTCACTTGGGCACTGTTCTGATGTATGCCCTACTCCACCACAATTTGAGCATATTGTTTCCATAATTAAAAAGTCCCCACTTCAATATTACTACCTGGTTTTTTTATACTTACCACTTTATTTCCAAACGTAAGAACTATAGAGTTAGTTGATAAACAACAGCCTTCATTTTCTGTACTTATGTTAAAAACTTCAACATCATTATTTTTTTTCTTTATAAAAAGTTGGTTGTATTGAAATCTAAAAATTTCATCTCCTTCATCTAATATAAAATACTCATTACTCTTCTTGTTTGTTTCTTCTGCACTTTTGAACAGAATAATGATAGAGGCAGGTTGTATTCTTGGCATACCTTCTTCATCATAGATAAAATCTAATATTTCAATTGAACGATTCTTTCTTTTTATTACTATACGATTATCCATAACATCGTATATTTCATCACCATCATCTAAAATACCCAGTTTTATTTGCATAAATCTTCCTCCGTTTGTATTAGTATATAAATAATATTTACCAGACACAAAAAATTATTATATTTATATATAAGTTTTTATTATTTATATTACTATATAATATAATGAATTTCAATTATACTCAGAAAATGCTCCAATTTGTATTTGCAATGCCACAGTAATCTGCCCCATTACCATCTCATCATTGACTTCACCTATTTTCTCCCCTAAAAACTTCTTGTCCAAAGTTTCCACTTGCTCAGCTAACGCCATGCTTGGTCTACCCAATCCGGTATGTATTCTAGTTGGTATTTGTATATGGGTAGGAAGGTATTTCTTCTTCCATGTTCTTGCTGTCAAAGGAATGACTGTTACTACTGGTGAATTGGTATTTGCCTTATTATTGCTTACTACAATAGCTGGTCTTACACCACTTTGCTTATATGAATCATGATTTATTCCAAAATCAACATAATAGATATCGCCACGTCTACACATATTTTTTCTCCTTCCTAACTTAGGATATAAGCTTCGGTTTGCTTATCCCGAAGCTTATATCTTATATTCAGTTCTTTCATAGCAGCCTTACGATATTTACCAATCATGGCATGGCTGACATTATATTTTTTCATCATGAAATCCCAAGTAAGCTCTCCTTCTAGAAGATCCATAACCACTTCTGGTAAAATGCCTTCTAGTTCAGAAACACTATGTTCAAAAAAGGCTAATTCCTCATGAATTTCTTTGTATCTACCTCTTAAGAAATTCTTCCAATCTGTATTTTCACGTTCTACTACCTGTTTATAGTTTAATGCTACTTTAGCTGTTTTATCAGAAATGCCACCTGTAGAAACAACATCTTCTCCAGAAGGATGTGAAAAGCACATAGTAGTAATGAGCTCATCATATTCGATACCTTTGAATTGACTTAGCTGAAATTGTAAGATAGATTGTTCTCTTTTTAGGTTTTGGTATTCTTTAAACATAGTTTCTGCAGTCATACTAATGACCCCCTATCCTTACTTTTACTGCATTAATAAGTGCTGCTTGGCTAATGTCCTTTCTTTCTAGTGCAGTCATAACATCCTCATCTACTGTTCCTTCTGCAACAATATGTTGAATCACCACTGTGTTCTTTTGTCCTTGTCTATACAACCTAGCATTCATTTGCTGATAAAGTTCAAGAGACCATGTCAGTCCAAACCATACAATGGTTGACCCACCTTCTTGCAAGTTAAGACCATGTCCAGCTGATGCAGGATGGATAAGTGCCACTGGAATTTTACCTTCATTCCAATCTGCTATATCCTTAGATGTATCAATCTCCCTTACATCAAACCTTGCTTTAATACGTTCCTTGTCATGATTAAACCAATAAGCGACTAAAAGTGGTTTACCATTAGCTGCTTCAATTAGATCTTCCAATGCCTCTAACTTTTTATCATGAATAGGTATGACTTTTTTCTGTTCATCATAAACGGCTCCATTGGCCATTTGTAGAAGCTTATTACTAAGTGCTGCTGCATTAATTGCATCTAACTCATCCTCACCTATTTGTAAAACTAAATCTTTTTCTAGGTGGTGGTATAATAATTGTTCCTTTTCGTTCATGCTTACTTCTAATTTGGTATAAATACACTTTGGCATATCTAAATAATCAATTGCTTTCATAGAGATGCAGATATCACCAATCTTCTCATAAATTTTCTCTTCTGCACCTTCCTTAGGTTTATAGGAAAAAATGATATTTTGATTACGTTTATCAGGCAAGAAGTATTGCTCTCGATATCCTCCAATAAATCTGCCTAATCTTTCACCCATATCAAGTAAATTTATTTGTGGCCAAAGATCTAATAAACCATTAGGTGCTGGTGTACCAGTAAGACCTATCATTCTTTTTATTTTAGGTCTTACTTTTTTTAGAGCTTTAAATCGTTGTGCCTTATTAGATTTAAAAGATGAAAGTTCATCAATAACCACTGTGTCAAAATCCCACTTATACTTTTCTACTAGCCAGGCTACATTTTCTCTATTGATAATATAGATATTCGCCTTACTCTGAAGAGCTACTTCTCTTTGCTGCTTCGTGCCAAGT
>JAEZQN010000075.1 GCA_023441145.1 Bacillota bacterium | reverse complement strand
GGCTAATATAGGAAATCATATAATTTGTTCTGATATTAATAATATAGACATAAATACAATTCCTCATGCGGATGTGGTCATTGGAGGACCTCCATGCCAAGCATTTTCTTTAGCTGGAAAAAGAAATACTGAAGATGAGAGAGGGCAATTAGTATGGAAGTATATTCAGATTATTGATGTAGTCAGACCGAAAGCATTTGTATTTGAAAATGTAACGGGATTACTGTCTGCTAAAAATTCAGAAGGGCAAAAAATTATCGAATTGTTAAAACAAGCCTTTAGAGATATAGGTTATACTATTACAACCCAGACTATGAATGCAGCAGATTATGGTATACCACAGAGACGCAAGAGAGTTATAATAGTTGGAATGCGTGATGAAGTAAAGTTTGTGTTCCCTAAACCAACACATAATATTAATGGTGATGGGTTGAAGAAGTATGTCAGTGTTGAAGAAGCATTAGGTGATCTTCCACCAGCAGTAGAAAATGATAATGAAGTATTAGGGTATGTTACTAAACCACTAAATGATTATCAAAGAGAGATGCAATCTAATAAAAGTATATCTGAACATATTATTCCTCAAATGAGTGAACTTGATAGATATATTATTTCTCATGTAAAGCCAGGTGGGAATTATATGGATGTGCCTAAAGATGTGAACTCAGCAAGGATTAAGAGACTACAAAGGGATGGTGGGCATACAACATGTTATGGTAGAATGGTACCAGATATGCCATCATACACTATTAATACTTACTTTAATAGACCTAATGTAGGCTGTAATATCCATTACAGTGCTGATAGATTAATTACTGTTAGGGAAGCATTAAGGTTACAATCATTTCCTGATTCATATACTTTAGTATCAACCAGTAAGCAAGGGAAAAATTTAATTGTCGGAAATGCAGTTCCACCAATGTTGGCAAGAGTTATTGCAAAGGAGTTAAAAAGATATATATAGTATAGTAAAAACTATAGTGCTTATAGTTGTGCTAACAGAATAGAATGTGTTTATACCTATTCTGTTAGCCACAAATTATTAGCTATGCTATTGCTAATAATTTTGGTTCTTCACCAAAATATGTGCTTGACTTTTTCTTCCTAAGATTCTTAGGAAACCGTCTTTACCCAACTTACTATATTTCTCTCAATGAAGAGGCACTTACTTAGTAAGTAGTTCAACAGAATTTTTGTCAAGAACAGTTTATGGTGAAAAGCCATAAATATAAAATAGTCGCGTGGTATAAATGAAGTTATTATATTAGGGGGGATTATAGTATGTGGATTTCGTATTCGGATTCAGAAGTAAATAAGTTTCATCCAATTTGTGAAAAAGCTTTAAAATGTGCTTTAAAATTATCAAATAAAGATAGACAGTATAAGGTAATCCATCATCAATACACAGGTTCATTAGAGATGGACTATGTTATTCAAAATATAACCACAGGAAAATATTTATGTGTTATTGAGGTGAAGCGTACTCCGGCAGATGTTCATAGCGCAAGGTATCAATTTCAAGCAATGTCTTATGTGCAAATGAATGCAACAGAGTCAGAAAAACCTTTTTATATTTTGACAAATTTGGAATGTGCATTTGCATTCAGATATGATGCAAATAGACCACGGGTATTTCAACAGATGCTTAAACCAGGTCTTTCGACTATAGGAAGTTTTGCAGATGATGACGAGGCAACATTTGTAAACAAGTTAGCTGAATATTTTAGAGAGCGTATTGAAGAGTATTGTGAAGATAAATATGACTACCTGCTAACTTTAGAGGAATTTGCACAGCATATGGAGCAAATTAAATCAAATTCTAAAAAATGGAAAAGTCATTTAGCGATACTTTTATATGAATATATTAGAGGAGCTTTTGCATTCTTAAACAGAAATGATTTAAGAGATGTGAGAATTTTTCATAATGATATTGAACGTATTTGTAATGAAGCAGTAAGAGTTAATTTTAAAGATATTTTTAATTATTCAGATGATAAATTTGATAAGACAGTGATGATTAATAATTCCATACTTTCAAATCTGTATGATTTTGGTAGCCAGAATGTAAGTGGAGATTCAGTATCGGGCATTTTACATCAAATAGTATCTGAAGGTCATGAACATGAAGGAGAGGTTCCTACAGATTTAGAGTTAGGTAGACTTGTGGGTGAACTAGCAAAATATATAAATGGAAACTTAAGTGAAAAGGATTTATTATGTGATCCGGCTGCAGGAAGTGGTAATTTGATTAGTTCATGCATTGATATATTTAGCTTACTGCCAACACAAATATTGGTCAATGATTGGAATGATAAATTATTAGAACTGTTATCTTTAAGGTTAGGTTTAAATTTTGCAAAATCTATTTCTCCTATTAATTCACCACAAATTCACAATAGAAATATTACAAATCTTGATAGGGAGTTTTTTAAAAGTGTAAAAATTATAGTTATGAATCCACCATTTGTAGCTGGTATTAACTGTATTACAAGAAAACAAGAGTTTTATAAGAAGATAATTCAGTTAACTGGACAAGAGGCTGATACAAATATTGGTCAGATGCCATTAGAAGCAGTTTTTTTAGAATTAGTTACTCTTCTAGTAGTACCTGGAACAACGATAGCATGTGTATTTCCTAAAACACATTTAATGGCACGTGGAAGTGAAGCAAAGATAATTAGAAGATTATTATTAAATAAATTCGGATTAAAATTAGTTTTTACATATCCAGGAGATGAAATCTTTAATGATGTTACAAAAGATACTTGTATCTTAGTTGGAAAAGCAATGGAAGTAGGAACAGAAGTTGATGTTATATCTAGTTATGAGAAGATACCCAATTTAGATACACATAGATTTGGAGTATCACTATTGAAGAATTTTTCATCTCAATTTGAGCCTATGATGCCAGGGATAGTAGCAAAAAGGATTGCAGTTAGTGAACTTTCCAACTGTATAGATGATGGGTGGCGAATGCTTAGTAGTGAAATGGCAGAAGCAATAGGATTTGTGAAAGATACATTTGAAAATTGTAATCAGTTTACTAGATTAGAGAATTATAATTATCCAATTAAGCGAGGTCAAGCAGGAAATAGCGGTGGTAGTGACTTAATATTTTTTGATTCACGACAGGATTTATTTAATCAATTTTTAGCTAGTAATGTGGTACTAAAACCAGGTATGAGAAATGCCAAATTAGCTGAATTTGAAATTAGAGATGGTGATGCTAAATTTTTAGATATATCAGAAAATTACGACGGACTGGTTAATGATATTATAGAAACATATAGTGCTTTACCAGAAAGAGGTGGCAAACAACAACGTCAAAAGAAGACTAAAGATGCTTGGAAGAAAATATTGACTAAAGAAAGTAGAGGTATTTTTGATAAAAACTCTGTACTTATACCTCGAGCAATTCGTACAACTGGTCGAATTTATTTAGCTGAAAAAAAAGTATTCGTATCTACTAATTTTGTTGTTTGTACATTGCCTTCTTATGAAAAAGCACTGTTACTATCAACATGGATGTCCACAGTATTTTATCAGTTAATTGCTGAAGTTTCTTCTAAAGATCAAGAGGGTATGAGAAAAATGGAGGTCACCGACATTAATACAACATTAGTACCTGTACTAGATTTAATTTCTGAAGAGACTATTAACAAACTAAAGGTTGAAAAAGCAAATATTACATTTTTAAATCTAAATAATCCAATTGAAAGAAATGTAGATAAAATTTGGGCACAAGCTTTATTTAAAGATAGAGCTAATGAGGTATTGCATGAAGCAATAAGATTGTTAGAATTTCTAGCCAATCAACGAAATCATTAAATACCATACAGATTTTTCTGTAAGATATTGCAAATCTATAATTGTTTATACTCTAGCTAAATAAAATATGGTTCTAAATAGAAGAAAGCACTTGCAATTATACAAGTGCTTTCTTCTATTTAGAACCATATTTTTGCTTGGTAGCTAGCCCGCCACGTATATGCCGCTCTAATTTATTATTATTAATTATCTGGATAGTTTGTTGTGCTAACTGAACATTAATAATAGGTAATCTATCATGAACATCTCTAAAAACTGTTGATCTACCGACTTTAAAATATTTAGCAGCATCTCTAATAGTAGCATTGTTTTCACAAATGTATTGACCAACATTTAATGCTCTTTGTTCAATATAAGATTTGTAAGCGTAAAATAACACCTCACCTTCTTGTGCCATCCGCTTCATGTCATAATACCTCTAACACTAATGATGTATGGAGGTATATTTTTTATGACAATGATAACAA
>JAEZQN010000074.1 GCA_023441145.1 Bacillota bacterium | reverse complement strand
GGTAACCTCTAATAACTTTTCTTCGTAGAAATAACCTAAAATAATATTGGAAAGCAGAAATGCTACACCACTCCCTATCTTACCTACCTTGTGAAAGACTCCTGCTACAATACCCAGTATACACATGATTCCAATAATTCCTGCTATAGGATGATCTAAATATAAAACTGCCCCACAGGAAGCCCCAGTAATAGCTCCTGCCCCGGCACCATACTTATACCCAAGGACTAACACAAGTAAATATGCAGCTGTTTCCTCTATGGAGAACTCCCTGATGCCGAACTCAGGCACTGCATAAACAAACAAAGTGAGTAGAAGTACAATACTAATTAACTCTTCATTGTTTGGAACTTGTCCCTTCTTACATAAAAGAAGATAACGAAAGCCTTTGGCAAATACAATATACAAAGCAAATACTAAGATTGCTTCTATCCCTATCATCACCAGTAGATTCTCATCTGGTCCTCGCTTCATGACCATGCTGATCCCTACCCCACCATTGACCAGCATCACAACCAGTCCTGCCAACCATGGTACAATCACCTTTTGCCTTCTCTCCACCCATTTGACTACACCTACAAATAATAGGATTGCTACCCCATATTGAATTGCTTGCTGAATTGGCAACCACAGAATCAATCCTACCAAGGTGGAAACCAGAACTAAAAATCTTCCTCCAGCATCTATCATATAAGCAGCAGCAAAATACGCTATTACCACTGGATTTATTGTAAACAGTGCTGCTCGTGCCATGATGATTCCCATTAAATCAATCAATATAGCCCTTTTATTCATTGCCTTCATTCTATATCGCTCCTTACCAAAGTATTGCTGCTAAGGACGTATTATAGACTTCCAAAAGGGAAATGTTTGTCAAACTCTAGTTCCACTTTCTATAAACTTTTAGACAAGATGTCTCTCCCCTCGTGTTCTATAGCGAATCTAGGGAACTCACACTTCTTAAGAAGTTGATGCTTTAAAAGTGGTAACAATACTTTCTTAAATTCCAAAAACAGATTCACAGTATGAAAACAGACTTAAAATAAGCTTGTATCATCCTAAAAACCCTTCATACTGTCTTACTTTAAGCTCCAAGTGTCGGTCGAAAAAAAGAACCCCGCTATACTTAGCGGGGTTACAAAGTTCAAAACAATTTTTCGAATATAAATAGCGGAGAAGGGATTTGAACCCATGACACCACGGGTATGAACCGTGTGCTCTAGCCAACTGAGCTACTCCGCCGGACAACGAAAATTATTATATCCGGTTTGTAGTAGCTTGTCAACCAATAATTCATACTTTTATCTATCTTTATCCTCTGGTGATAATAGAATCTCATTTGGGTAAACCATACCTAGCTTATCTCTAGCTTCCTTTTCCACGTCTTCTAAGGTAATCTCAGTCTTGCTTTTAAGCTCTTCCTGCTCCTTAAGAAGTTCATCCCTCACCTTTTCATAAGAGGCCTGTTGTTCGGAAAGATCATTAATCTGTGCATCTAAATGAAGGGTACTATAGTAGAATACAGCACATATTACTACCACTAAAATAGTAACCCCTAAGAAACCTCGTCTATTCTTTTTAACTCGAATTCTTCTTCCCATTATTACTTCCTCACATGTTCAGTCAATCTCTATTTTGTTCCTCTAGTTTACCATGTTTTTTAGGTTTCTTCAATGGTTTGGTTAACTTTTTCCCGTTGTTTCCCATTACTATTGCTAATTTAACTAGCTTACTATGTAGTAATCGTCCAATAAAGCGTAAAGGCTTAGTAATAAGGTGCAACAGTTTATGTATTTGCTTTCCTAAGTAAAGAATAAATTGAGATATTCCATCCACAAAATAGCCACTAATGGACCGATTGTAAATCACCATACCGAGACCCATTCCTAAAATTGCAAAGCCCCTTATAATTCCATCATTCTGTTCATACATTAACCGAAAAATAAAAAAGCCTGCAATTAGCCAATATAGTAAATCTTCAGCTGCAATGGTAAACCATTTATGCTTTTTAATTCTTCGTGCGATTCGTAGAAGATCATAGACAACGAGAAGAATTGCTCCCCAAAGTACAGAGGTTAAAAAAAATTGACATTGAAAGCTTATTGCTTTGCTCATAGCGTTATTTCCTGTCCCATTTATTTAAACAACCTACTAAACAAGGTCTCTCCATTTTTCACAAAGCCACCGGTATCGGTATAAGCTAAGCTATTTACCTTGCCGTCAATATCAACTTCTCCCTTTTCTATGGACAATCTACTTACATGAAGATCTTCTCCCCGAATCATTAAGGTTCCCTGCACTGTATCCAATAATACCTCATTAGGATCAAAGGATAACACATCATTAACACCAGTAAGAAGAGCATTCTTTCTACCACTTATTATTAGCTTATGACTCTTCTGTGTCACCTGTTGGTCGTGTCTCTCATCCATTAAAAAACCTCCTAATAACTTTGTTTATAAAGTATATTAAAAGGTCTATGAAATCATTCCTTATTAGCTTATAAATACCGGTATAGCTCCTTCGCCTCTTCCTTACGAACTGTTTCCGTTACATCCAGTACTTCAACCTTAACAGCCTTGTTTCCAAACTGAATCTCTATAATATCCCCCTCTTTTACATTTACAGAAGCCTTAGCTACCTTACCATTAATCATAACTCTCCCTGCATCGCAGGCTTCATTGGCCACTGTACGTCTTTTAATAAGACGGGAGACTTTTAAAAATTTATCTAATCTCATGTTGTCCTATTTCCCTTCTGTTTTCCTTTGATTTTAAGCAAAATTCTATATAATGAAAACGAGCTTTCCTTGCAAACCTCTCCGCCTGGGACAGAGTACATCTCTATACAATGAAAAAGAGGATATCCCCCAGTTAATTGAGAGTTATCCTCTTGCGCTTTTTATTAATATAATTACGCGTTTACAGCATCTTTCAAAGCTTTTCCAGCTTTAAACTTAGGAGCCTTAGAAGCTGCGATTGTCATAGTCTTACCAGTTTGAGGGTTTCTACCTTCTCTAGCAGCTCTTTCGGATACTTCAAAAGTACCAAAACCAACTAATTGAATCTTTTCACCTTTTGTTAACTCCTCAGTAACTACGTCTACAAAAGCCTTTAATGCTTTTTCACTGTCTTTTTTAGATAACTCAGTTTTTTCAGCGATAGCTGCAACTAATTCAGTCTTGTTCATGGAATAACTCCTCCTCTAAAGATAGTATTGTTTTTATATTGATTATTTTATCCGTCCCCATAGAGCATCTAGCTCTTCTATGGACATCTGGTTGAGGTTGTAACCCTCTAAATGGGCTAAATTTTCAACGCTTACAAATCTATTTATAAACTTATCTGTAGCATTTGTCAAGGAATTTTCCACATTTAGTTTCAAAAATCTTGATAAATTTACCACACTAAACATTAAGTCTCCGAATTCCTCTTCTTGAGCAGCTAAATTGCCACTTTTTCTAGCTTCTCTAAGTTCTTCTAACTCTTCTAGGACCTTTTTCTCAGCTTCCTCATAATTTGGAAAATCAAAGCCTACTTTGGCAGCTTTTTTTTGTACTTTTTCTGCTCGAATTGTGGATGGAAGAGCTCTAGCAACATGCTTCATTCCATCGGATACCTTCTCTTCCGCTTTTTCCTCTTTCTTAATCTCTTCCCAATTTTTAAGAACCTCTTTGGAAGTATCGGCTTTCACCTCTCCAAACACATGGGGATGGCGCCTTACCATCTTCTCACTAATCCCAGAAATTACGTCCTCTATGGTAAAGTGCCGTTCTTCTTCTGCTATAACACTATGCATAATTACTTGTAAAAGCAAATCTCCAAGCTCTTCACATAGATTCTCATAATCTCCACTTTTTTCATAGATATCTATGCCCTCAGCCGTCTCATAGGCCTCCTCAATCAAACACGAACGTAAAGAGCCATGTGTCTGCTCTCGATCCCACGGACAACCCTCTGGGGCTCTTAGTCTTCGAATAATATCTACAAAATCATTAAAGCTATATTCCTTCTTCATCAGTTCACTTTTCCTTTGTCACAGTTAGATTCATGTACTAGAAGCTGACACTCGTTCTTTAAGTTTTATCATCAACATACACTACCATTATTATACATCAAATAAATATTTTGAAAAGACTACTATACTCAACCTATCCTTAGCTTTCAATTTTTTTACACCTTACTGTTATCCTCTTATCTCCTACATAGTTACAGGTAAATAGTGTAAAATCCCAGTCTGAATGAATCATCTCATCTACTTCATTAGCGTCTAATATCTCAACCTTCTCTACTTGATATAAAAAGATAGTTCCCTCCACATTAACAAAACTAATAGGCTCTCCTATAGAAAGCCCACTAATCTCCCCAAAATGTGCTTTATAATTATGCCCTGCTATCACAACCTTCCCTAAAGGATTGCCTGAGTAAATGCAGGGTGCTATCTTAAGAGAGCTATAATGATAAGTAGCTAAGACAGGAAGCTCAAGGTGTAATGATGCAATGGTTAACACCCCACTATAATCCTGTTTGTTCACGGTGATAACCCTTGACTCAGCGTCTTGTTCTTCTTGACCTATATGACTAGGTTGCTGAGAAACACCTTCTTGCTCCTCTTTATATTCCGTATCTTGATTGAGCTTAATTTGTTCAATAAGCTTTGGGACAACCTCATTTGCCGCCGCTTTTGCATCTTTTTCTAGACTGTAGTTATAAAAAAGTAAACTAGCTGCTGCAATCACAAAGATGGTACCCAGACTTATCAGTAAGTAACCTTTATTTTTCATCTACTTCTCCTTTTTTACAATAAATACCAATGTGCCTCCTACAATTATACAAACACAGCCTGCTACTGCCATAATTGGAATCGGCCACTGAAGCATGCCTGTACTTGGTAAATCTCCCCCTCCTGGAGTATCAGGATCTGGAATTGGTATTGTAGGGGTAGACGTTGGCTTACTATCCATCTTAGGGTATAGATTTATATTATATTCATACTGATTCGAATCATATAAAGGAACCTCTATCAATGCTGGTATAAAAGTTTTATATTTCTCCGATTCCTTCCCAGATTGAACGACTAAATATAATCCCTTATTAAGATTTCCAAACAATGCCTGGCCATCCTTATCAGTAACCTTTGTTTCTCCCTTGACCCCTTGGTTCTTAACATAGTCATACAGTTGTGATGCTAATTCCTCGCAATCTGATGCACTATTCCAGGTTAGTTTTCCAGAAAAGCTGGCAAACTCTGATGTATTTATATAGTGTGTGGAATTGTCATTGGCTAGTTGGGCAATGTAATACAAGGTAACCTGAACCCCTGCTATAGGCTGGGATTTATTCTGTGCTTCCTTTGTGTGTACAGTAATTGACCCGGCCTCTGCAGCAAAAACAGAAGCGCATAGCGTATTCATTAATCCAATTACGACTAATATGATTACTATATTCTTCCTTACTTTTTTCATTCTATCAACTCCTTTGCTACTTCCGCACTTTAACAAACTTGACTATCACTATTATAAAAATAGCCAGCAAAACGGATGCGACAATGATTGGTGCAGCCTCTAGCAGATTAAATTTGCTCGTATTATGGGCTACATTCTCAGCTTTTGTACTGTCAACTCCACTTACTGTTTCAATTCTCTCCCCACGTACTAATAAGCGGTGAGTATTGACTGCATAAGGAGTACAGGTTACTAAGGTGACATAATCTTTTCCATCTATTATCTCTAAATCTCCCATATGCGATGGCTCAACAATCCTAATTTGGTCCACCTGATAGGTTAACACCTCATCCAAAATATGTAAGGTAAAGGTATCCCCCTTTTCCATTTGGTCTAAATCTGTAAACAGCTTTGCAGAAGGAAGCCCTCTATGACCCACTAGAACAGCATGAGTACCCAAGCCTCCACACGGCATTGAGGAACCCTCCATGTGACCGATACTTTCTTCCAGTACGGAGTCATTCATCCCATGAGCAATGGTAAGCTTCTCTCCGAGCTTTTCAATCTCTATATATCCCATAATCCCATCCCCAGTAACATTGAGAACAGAATTGTACTCCTTCTCTTCCTCTAGGGAGAGTTTGAAACGATTAGGCTTTTGTTTAAGCTCTACATTATATGTGTTGGCTTGTTCCCAAAATATACTATAATCCTGTTTCGATAATTTATTAACCATCTGATCGTACTCTGCAATTGCCTTCCCTTGGTTGAGGCTATTAATATAATTGCTAACAGTAGGATACAATAATACGGCAAGCCCCACAAAAAAAACAATACATATAAAGACAATTGTTCTACGCTTCATATACCACTCCAAATTATTAATAAATCAAGGACGAATTCCTATGTAATTCGTCCCTGATTCTATTGTCTTTCCGAGTAACTATTTTATAGCAGAGCTCATTCTTTTTCTAATGATTAAGAAGGCAACTGCACCAGCCATTAACACAATACCAACAACTGTGAAGATTACTGTACCCATTCCACCAGTAGAAGGTAGAAGAGTTTTAAAGTTGTTAATTGTTTTGGTTAGGTAGCAAATAGCAGTATCTGAACCATATGTATTATTAATTGTACCCGTCAACTTATTATTTGTATCCTTGTCAGCAGTAATAGTGAACTCAATAGGACTTGTAAGCATGTTATATCCGTCTGGTGCTTGTAACTCTACTAACCGATAGAAACCAGGCTTTAATTGCTTTACAGTAATCTCTCCTTTAGCATCAGTAGTAAGTTCTGCTGGTGTCCTTCCTACATCCTTCCAATCCCCATTTTCATCCTTTATCTCCAATCTAAAGATAGCTCCGGCCAATTTAGTAGTTGTATCATCCCCATCCACCTTTACTACTTGAAGACCATAAGTATATACCTTAGATATGTCTGTCTTTGGGGTACTACTACTACTATTATTAGGATTATTTGCATAAATCAAGGTTGCTGTATTGTCATTACCAGTACCACCTACAACTGCATCAGCAGTAATTGTAGCCTGATAGGAAACTTTGATTGCTTTGTAAATCGTGATATCATTGTATTTACTACTAAAGTCTATAACGATTGCATTACCTACAATGCTAGGACTTGCAACACTTGTTATATCTGTTACTGTACTGTCAGCTTTTATACCTTCCACTTTTATAGAATTTGCTGTATAAGCCAAGCCAGCTGATAATTGATCAAATATCACAAAATTCTTATTGATTGAATTGGCAGGATATACAGGAACATCAGCAGTAACTACATAATTTACTGTTTCACCTAAACCAGCAACTGCTTCTTCTGCTCCATTTACTTTTTTGTCAATCGTAACTTTCCTTGATTTTATATCCACTACAGCGTTTTCTACCTGATACTCATTATTTACTAATTTTGGTGCTACCGTAGCAACTGTTGCGTGATAAATGTAGTCTCCACCTTCTGCAAGCAGTAGGTATTGACCAAGTTCTACAGGGTTAAACACCAATGCACTTCCAGATTTAGTTGGACTATTATATGTAACTAATCCAAATGAAGCAGGGTTTGCAGTAATTGCAGCTGCTAAATCAGCATAAAAACCTTCTTGGAAGGTACTACTTTTTTTCCCTAAAGCACTAATATCATCTGCTAAAGATGCATAATCTTTTCCAGTCTCAGTCTTAGTCTTCATCCAACTCTTTACACTATCTACGTAGGAATATCCAGTAAAATATCCCTCTTTAAAATTAACTTGAATAATCTTGTAAGCTTTTACTGTTACTCCATTCTGTACGCCATTTACTGTAATAGAACCTCTAGACTCATCATTTACCGCTGCAAAGCCTGTTGTCCCTAATACCATAACGAATAACATTGATACACATAGTACATAAGCTAATATTCTTCTCATTTCTAATTTAATCCTTTCCCTTATTTATTATAGTTTTCTTTAGCTTCTGTTCTCTGACTTAACCTACACCTCCTTTTATTGCTTACTGCAAATAAAAGAAGTAGCATTGCTATGCTTAATAAGACCATTCCAATAACGGTATAGATAGCAGTCCCACTTCCACCGGTGGTAGGAATTGTTACATTCTCTACATATTTATTGGTGTTATTAACTGTAATGGTATTACATTGACTATTGAAAGCTACCCCATTGTTGTCATAGGTGGTTCTATAGTCCGCAAGAGCTGTCTCCTCCACGTAGTAGTAATATAGATGACCACTAGTATCATACGCCTCTAATTTATTGGTATCGTTCCACGTATATGTCCAGTTGTTACCTACATTTAACTCCACTTGATCCACTGTTACACTGTTAGATGGTATTATGTTTGGTTGTACTGTGCTTGGGCTTATTGTACTTCTCTTTAAAGTAATATTAACCTTATTAAGCATTCCAACTGACATAGGAGAGCCATCTACCTTAAACCATTTCTTTGTGGCTATTATAGAAAATGGATTTTCTTTATTACAGATTGTGATGATATAATTATTGTCTGCATTCGGTTCTGTAATAGTGGTAGTATATCCACTTACTGTGATTTCCTTTGCATAATAAGAGTACGTCTTATTTCCTATCTTAACTGGCAAATGACTCACCGTCTTACTCCAGGAATCCGAAGCCTTTAAGGATATTGTATTAATCAAAATACTCTTATTTGCCTCAATATCCTTTTGCCAAAGCTCAACTTTTATCTCCGATGGCAGATCACCTGTTTTATCACTATCGTCTGAATTCTTCCATAGCTTTTTAATCGTAATGTCTTTATACTCTTCCCTTAATTGATTATCAAAAGAAATAGATGGTCTAACATATACCTTTTGTATCTCGCTCTGAACCGTATAAATCCCCTTAGCTTTATCTGTATATGTTTTACTTTGTACTTTGGAATCAATTTTAACATCAGAAATAATCTGCTCATCTATATCAATTTCTTTAAGATAATATCTTTTATTGGCATTGATATCGTATATATCTACGGTCTCTCCTTCCTTCATCTTAAATACTCCACTGCTACTAAAAGGAACCTTGAATTGCTTATTATTGTTGTAGTAAGCTTCACTCCCCTTATAAAGGGAATAAGTATTACTCCCTACGCTATCTTCTACATATAACTGAAATGAATACTCCTTATTACTGTAGTCTCCAGTAGCCTCCCCCGTAAGCTTCTTAGCTATATGCAATCCTGTAGGAAGATTGAATTTAATAAGGCAATTAGAATACATGCTTCCACGTTCTAGGTAGTAGAATTTTAATGTATGTTTAGACCATGTACTATCATCATAACTCTTACCCAGGTCATCAAATATTTTCTTAAGCGTTGTAGTTACGGACTTTGCACTTGAACTACCACTAATATTAGTGGCTGAGTCAACCTTAACTTCACCACCATTAAAATTGATACTTCCATGCACAGCCTCATGAATCCCACCAATATCCAATACAAGAACATCGTCTATAAATACCCATACATCATCATCACCAGTAAACTCAAATAACATATTCTCATTGTTTACCATATTTCCTTCATTTAGTTGAAAGTCAAATTGCATAGCAAGACCAAAATGGTGATTATATTGAACTCCAGGATCAACATTCTGTTGATTACTGTTATATTGATTAAATGGGAAAAAGCCAATCTTAGTATTGGTTACTCCATTTCTATTAACATTATACGTAGTACTATAAACAGCAAAATCGCCACCACCACTTTGACTGTTGTAAAAGGCATAGTTGTCGTCACTCTTAAATACATAATATCCTTTATCATCCCTTTTAAATAAGTGGTTTACATCATTGTAGGTAGTTTTTCCTGATACGGACATAGTTGGATCAAAAAGATACTTCAGGCTAGAGGCACTCTGAGTGTTAAGCTTAGGGTATCCACCTTCAAGCACATTCCTAACAATTCCCTGTCTTGCTACCTTACCACCGGTAAAGGTATTAATTCCTCCCTGACTATTAGGTTTATCCGAATTGCTTTTTCCCAAAAACAATAGTTCCCTTTTGTTATTTCCGTCAGCATTAATCCCTTTATATATTGGATTATCCACCGAGTTCTGGCTTGTGTCGAGATCAGTACCAGCTCCGTTATAATCAAAAAGATCTAATCTAATACCTTCTGCCCTACTATCTACTGTCTCTATAGTAGCTGGCAAACTACTAGCAGCGAAGGTTGCGACCTCCCCTGAATCTGATGCTTGAGTTTTATCACTATTCTGTGTTTTCTCTGCAGAAGCTGGTGTTGGGTCATCTTGAACTTCCATAGTGGCTGGAACTACCCCATAGCCAATTACATCTGTTGTATGATATTCTATCTCCTGCACTTTACCATCGTAATCTCCAACAATGATATGTAAAATGGAGTTATGATCTGTATCCTCTCTTAAAGATTCAATAATCCCTATAAAAGAGTTGTTTTCTCCCTCTCTGTTGAAAAACACCATATCCCCAACATTCGGTTTGTAATTATTAGTCCCATAAAAAAGACTCTTGTCCTGCAAGAGCTTCATCCATGTTGTACAATCCAGATCTACTGGAAATGTATCTTCACTTACTTTAGCATATTGCAAACAAAAAGCCATAAAAGCCGTATTCCAAGCATCATATGGATGGCCATATACTGCTCCATATCGATTATAATACTTAGGTTCTTCACCATTTTCCTCAGAACTACTATCAACTTGACTCTGTTCATATCCAATCTGCGACCTAACAACTACTAAAATATCATCTACTGAACCATCATCCTTTAGATTAAGATTTAGCAATTCGTTCTTCCATTCATCACCTTCACTAGTAACTAAGTTACCACCTTCAGCACTACTATCAGTCTGAGCCAGACTATCATACTTTGATGCATCCTGTATAAAGGTAGTAGCCATAAGTATTACAAGCAATGTTAGAGCAACTAAAGGTTTCCTCCTTCTTTTGTGTGGTTTCGCCCTCTTCTCTGGTTTGGTAGCAACATTGTTCTTCATTGTCTGCCCCCTTGTCCTTCTTCACACATTTTATTCAGTTTTTACTTTTCTTATAGCAAATTATCAATATCTTAAATCATTAATATGAACATAAGTATTGCCTACAGCATTTGTAAATATATGTATGCTTTAAATGTAAGATAACATTCTTAAAAAATCTTTTCAATCTATTTTTTGTAAATATTTTACATTTTATTATAATTAAACAAGTTGTTTACATTTATTGGAAATAAATTTGTACACTTTGTCTAGTGATCGCCAAGTTCCCCAGTGTAAGCACGCTTAAGCCCTCACTTTGCCTTCTTTCATACTCGTGCGTTCCGCCCGAGTTCGCGGGCGCGCTCGGGTTCTCGCGTGCAAGCACGCAGAACCCTCACTTTGCCTTCGCGCAAAAAAAGATGTTTCATGTAAGAAACACCTTTTCCATTTGATTATTCTATTGTTCAAGCTGACGGCCTAAGAAACCTGCTGCTGCATGAGCTAGTTTAACTTCAACCTCACCAAATTTCACCTTAGGATCTTTTGTTAAAATGATTACCGCACCGATGGCATCACCTTCACTAATAATCGGGCAAATTACTTGGTATTTGTACTCTTCCTCATCACTAGTAATCTTCTTATAATTCTTCTCATCTGAAGAACACACAACGTTTTCTCTTTGATTAATAGCTTCTTCTAGTTCCTTACTAATTCCTTTGGATACAAGATCTTTCTTTGTAGTTCCTGCAACAGCAATTAAGGAGTCTCTGTCAGCAATGCATACTATATGACCTGTTGTTTGGGCTAAGGAATCCGCATATTGCTTTGCAAATTGACTTAATTCACCAATAGGAGAATACTTCTTAAGAATAATTTCGCCTTCACGATCAGTAAAAATTTCAAGAGGATCTCCCTCACGAATTCTCAAAGTTCTACGAATTTCTTTTGGAATAACAACACGTCCCAAGTCATCTATTCTTCTTACAATACCAGTTGCCTTCATAATGTTTCCTCCATTTAACATTTATCATATACAGTGCGCTATAGTTATATTGTTAGTAAAATTGAGAAATTTATACATTGAGCCAATGCATTTCATAATATTTTACCGATTCGAAAAACACTGTATGTAAGGGGAATTTCAGTGGTCAACTGAGATATGATATGTGAAAAAAAAATGAGAAATATATACCATTATAAAAACAAAAAGGTAAATGAGTAAAATGTTAACAACTCAAATACCTTGTTAGTATACCATGAAAATCCAGTTAAGGAAATTTTAAAAAGCTTATAGTTATATTATTTATTTTTATAATATATTTTTGTTAAAGAAAGTCCTTTTCCCTCTACAGTAGGGCCTGCCAGACTTCGATTACCCGTGCTTATAATCTCTTTAAGACTCTCTAATGTTTGTTTATGAAGACCTATTTCTATCAGGGTACCTGTTATGATTCGAAGCATATGATAGAGGAAACCATCCCCTTCATAGGTAATTATGATAAGGTTTTCCTGTTTTATTATGTCTATTCTAGTGATGGTTTTCACAGTGGACCTTTTGTCGTTCATTTGTGAAGCAAAACCTGCAAAATCATGCCTTCCTATGAGCACCCTTGCCGCCTCCCTCATAGCCATGATGTCTA
>JAEZQN010000058.1 GCA_023441145.1 Bacillota bacterium | reverse complement strand
CCAATCCAACTATGAAAGAGTGTACAGATTGTAACTCATTTGAAATTAAATCTGGTGTAGAATAGCAACTAGTTATTTACTATGATATTAATGTAAGGTAAAAGGCTTCCTATATAGGGAAGCCTTTTATTTACTGTATAGGAACTTGCTCCACAAATTCCTATACAGTAAATAAAGCTTTCTAAAAAAAAGAAAGCTGATATCGCACTGGGTTGGTATGGATAATGTCGTTTTCACGGCCCACCAAAGCAGACGAAGAGTTTTGCCAGCAAAACTCTTTATTATCCCATTTATTGACGATGGCAATTACCTGTGATAAACTTATTTGGAGTCATTAAAGGGAATGTATAAGGAGGGGTGGATAGTCCAACCGTCTAGAATAGACATGGACCTACACCATAAGTTGATAGGATGAAGATGATAAAGATAGTGAAAAATAATAAAAATTTAATAGTGGTGGTAATCGTATTAATACTTGGATTTGGGTTATTACTTGGATATCAAAGTAGACAAAATCAATTAATTCAAAAGTTGATTAAGATTTCTGAGGGTACAGATAAGTCTATTAAGAATTTGCATACTAGCGTTGCTGAGCTTTCAGAGAATATGAGTGCTGGACAAGCAAGTCAAGAGGATCTAATTAGTGACTATTCTATTGTAACCAAAGAGCCTAATTTTACTAAACTAACAGCTAGTTTAGCTGTTGAGATTGTTCCAAAGGAATTTACTGAGGGAACAAAAGCAGTTTTTTATATTGATGATCAAAGTATTGAGCTTAGTGCTAAAGATAATAAATATATTGGGACAGCCAGTGTGTCCATTTTAAAGAATTATGATAAGGCCAGTGTATCGTTTGAAAAGAAATCTGTAATTAGTAACGCTACAATTCCGATAAATATTTCCTTTTCTGATTATTTTACTAAGCAATGTACAGTTTCTTTTATTGGAGAGAAGAATTATTTAGGTGGAGAATATTCCTATAATGGTAGTATAGTTTGGAATCGTACAGACAATGCCTTCGATCCGATTCTATTCTCCAAGTTAGTTCGTTCTGTAAATGGGATTGTTCAATGGTCAAAGGAACTACCAATTACAAATATGAATGGAGAGCAAAAATTTGTATTGGAATCCAGTTTTCCACTTGAACCTGGAAATAGCTTTGAATTGTATATTGAACAACAAAGTAGAAATGGATTTATCTATCGTTATTATATAGATGGTGGCTCCGTAGGAGAGGAAGATATTTTTACGTCAGACGATAACAAAGTTCCATGTGAATTATATAATGCAGAGGGAATCTGTTTGACAAGTAAGGAAAATTCTTCGTATTAACAAATAATATCATGGAAATTGTTTTATTATTGATAACCATTGTTGATAAAGTAGAATAGTGGTATAATTGGATATAAAATAAATAATGGTGGGAGATAATATGCACGAATTAAGAAGACTCGTTTTCTACAATCCAATTGCGTACTTAAGTTTCCTTCTCTACCTATTGCTTGGTTTACATGAGCAAACTATGCAAAATAGGCTTTTTATAATATTTATACCGATTATTCTACTTTTTCTAACAATGGTTATTTTTCGTACAAAAAGTAATCCTCAATTAAGAAAAATTATTTCTTACAGTATTCCTGATTTTATAGTTCGACTAATTAGCTTGGAATTATGTGTAGTAGGAAGTGTTTTCTGTAAAAGTCGTCTAGGATTGACCATTGTGTTATCTCTTTTGATTGTTCTATTTGCAGTTAATCTTACATTAGAAAAGATTATGAGTATCCGTATGAAACGCTACATAGAATCTAAAAAGAATAGAGTTGTTATTTCACGTGGTCGAAGCCAGGTTTTAGTGTCCTTAGGAGTTAGTTATGTAGAAACAATACTCCTTCTTTTTATGCTTCTGTTTCCATATAACATCACATCAACTATGAGTATTAGTACATATTTTATCTGGGGAAGCTTACTAAGTATAATTATGTTATTCTACGTTAGGCAGACTTTACATACGCTATATGGGTTTTATAAGAAGGAAAAGGATGTCAGATATTTTTTTGTAATAGAGAATGCAGGGGTTTATGCATTACTTATCATGCTTAGCTTATATGGATACTGTTTGGGATTTTCTACCTTTCCAGATGGAGTTTTTTATATAACTTCCATGCTATTACTATTACCAAGACATATTTTTAGAAGGAAAAGGTTGTTAGACTATAATGAGTCTAGAGGGGGTAGAAATGTCTAAGTCACCAAATCAGAAGCTGAAACTATTATACATACTTGATTATCTAAAACAACATACAGATGAGAATCATGGTGTTGCTATGGCAGATATCGTGAGAGCTTTAGAGAATAATGGGATAGCAGCAGAACGTAAGTCTATCTATGATGATATTAGTTTATTAAGGTTATTTGGTTATGATATTATGGGAGAACCTGAGAAGGGCAGTTTCCACTATAGACTAGTGAATCGGGAGTTTGAGCTAGCTGAGTTAAAACTTTTAGTGGATGCAGTGCAATTTTCCAAGTATATCACAGAGAAAAAATCCAATGAATTAATAAAGAAATTAGAGAGTTTGGCTAGTAAGTATGAGGCTAAAACATTACAGAGACAGGTGTATGTATCAGGTAGAATTAAAAGCATGAACGAAAGTATTTACTACAATGTTGACGAACTACATCAAGCAATTAATGAAAATGTACAGATAAAGTTCCAATATCGTGAATGGACGGTAGATAAAAAGATGGTTAACCGTCGAAATGGGGAATTTTACACTGTAAGTCCCTGGGGATTGATTCAAGATGATGAAAATTACTATCTCCTTGCCTATGAGGAGAGGGAAGAGATGATGAAGCATTTCCGCGTGGATAAGATTATAAATATATCTTCCATAAATGTTCCTAGGTTAGGAAAGGAACAAATGAAGGATATTGATTTTGCTAGTTATCAAAAACGTATTTTTGGAATGTATGGTGGAACACCAATCAAGGTTAAAATGTGCTGTAATAATAATTTAATAGGAGTCATTATGGACCGTTTTGGTAAAGATGTGTTTATCATGAAAAAAGACAACGAATCTTTTGAAACGATAGTTGAGGTAGTCCCAAGTAAACAGTTTTATGCTTGGGTGATTGCTTTAGGTGAGGGAGCTTATTTAGTGTCACCAGAATCCGTGGTAGATACTATGAGGCTTGAGATTAAGCGTTTGAGTCAGCAATATAGTGTGTAAAGATTGTATAAAGAAAATATATATAAGAATTAATAGGCATGGTAATTCATGGTATATTTGCTGGATGCGTTGATTAAAAACGTTAATGTGGTATAATATAGACGTTAAGAGTATGTTAATATTGTGTGTTTCATAACTCTTATTACAAAAGACTCAGGTATGATGTGTCCTGAGCAAGATACATAAGATAAACACATAACATGTGGGGAAGTACAAAAGAAATAGATCGTAAAATGTGTAAAGAGCCTGGTAACGGATTACTTCGTTGCCGGGCTCTTTCTATGTCCCTATCTTCGTCACTTATGGATTAGCGGTACATATAATAATTATGGATACGAATCAATATGTATCGACTCATAAATGTAAATAAAAAGAGGATTATTTACAATGTTACTGGAGGTAAGGAATGGAATATAGAGAGTCTAACAACAATTTCTACAGTGAGAGAAATGGTGGATGTACAGGAATCACTCATACTGTACAAAGCGGGGATACTTTGTATAGAATTAGTAAAATGCACAATGTCCCATTATCTAGGATTATGGAAGCGAACCCAAACGTTGATATATATAACCTAAAAATCGGTTCTAGGATTTGTGTTCCAACAGAAACTACAATTATGCCAAGGGAATCTATGCAAGAAGCGCCACGTCAGGTAACGCCGGTTATGCCACCTACCAACATGAATCGGCAACAAAACATGGATAACAATAGAACGGGTAGTCAGTTTAGACAGGTTAACGACAATTTAAATAAGTTATATAAGAATAGGAATGTTAATAGAGAACAATTTGTATGTCCAGAATGTCCAACGTGTCCTGAGCAGAGAGAATGTCCAACGTGCCCAGAGCAGAGAGAATGTCCAACGTGTCCACCACAAAGGGAGTGTCCAACTTGTCCAGAGTGTCCAGTTTGTCCAACATGCCCAGTGTGTAAAGAGTGTCCACCACAGAGAGAGTGTCCACCACAAAGAGAGTGTCCACCACAGAGAGAATGTCCACCACAGAGAGAATGCCCGCCACAGAGAGAATGTCCAACGTGCCCTGAGCAGAGAGAATGCCCAACGTGTCCACCACAAAGAGAGTGCCCACCACAGAGAGAATGTCCAACATGTCCACCACAGAGGGAATGCCCTGTATGTCCAGAATGCGGTAAAAACATCGACGTTATTATTCCAATTTTCTTTAGCGGGGAAGAAAAGGAAGAAAAGGAAGAAAAGGAAGAAAAGGAAGAATGTAAATGCTATCCTTGGGAGAATAGAAGATGTACACCTGATGTAGAAGACAATTGTGATGATATGAAGGTAGTAAATCCTACTCCATTTCAAATAGCACAAGGAAATACTTGGTATAGTAAATACCATCAAAATAGGGGCAGATCTTGTTGCGGTTGCTGTGGACATCGTGAAGAGTATACTTCCATGCTTGATTATGATTACCAAGATTACCGTCAGAATTGCTACAGAAATATGTTTAAAGAAGCAGACTGTAAGAAGTAGAATATAAGTCATAGAAATGAGAATACTAGGGAAAGTAAACTGTAAAATAAATTCAAGAGGTGGAGACATGGAATATTTAGTCATTCCGTTAACAGCATTACTTTCCCTATTTGTCCTATTTTTGATTACAAAAGCGTTGGGAAACAGAACAATTGCATCTATGAGTATGTATGATTATATTAATAGTATTGCCATAGGTTCCATAGCGGCACAGCTCTCCATAGCTACGGATAAGAAAATTGTCCATAATCTCATTGCTATGATTATTTATGGGTTATTTACCTATTTATGCTGCATTGGTACAGACAAAAGTAAAAAAATCCGTAATCTGATTGTTGGTCATCCTATAGTATTGATGGAAAAGGGTAAAATATATAAAAAGAATTTTTCAAAAGCTCACTTAGATATGGATGAATTCCTAACGATGATTCGTCCATTGGGCTATTTTGATCTTTCTAAGGTAGATACAGCTATTTTTGAAACTAACGGCGAGATAAGTGTAATCCCTATTGCAAGTGAAAAACCAGTCACTGCAATGGACTTAAATCTTAGCCCAAAACAGGAAACGATTATTGCTAATGTGATGATGGATGGGAAAGTTCTTTATGATAACTTAAAACGTATGGGCAAGGACGAAACATGGCTAATCAAACAGATTGCAAAGTATAAAATAAATAAAGTAGAAGATATCTTTTTGGCAACCTTAGATGAGGAGAATACGATTAATTTTTATGTGAAGGTAGCTCCACCAGAAAAGAACATTTTATAAAAAATGCCGTAATGTCTCTTGGGTAATAAGACATTACGGCTTATTTTACTTTTTATGCATTGTCATGCTTTGCTTTAGATACTACGAGGCTTATGGCAAGGATTGCAACTGCAAATCCGAACAATATACCAAAGTCTGCAACGATGGTTCTTATCTGAGAGGAGCTTCCAGTATAGTTTGATATGATGTCATGTGCATGCATATACCAGTATGCTGGAAGGACACGGCTGGCACTTAACACCTGCTCAGACATAATGGACTGAGGGACAAAGACACCACAAATAAAACTCATCCCAAGTCCAACAACATTACTAATAATCGAGATTGCATTCTTCGATTTAATTAGCAAAGATGCAAGGTACGTAATGGACAAACAGACTAAGGTAAAGATAAAGCTATTGATCATACAGAGTAACCCAGCTGTGGTCAGTAGTTTTGTTCCATTCATAATTAGAGAAAGAACTACAAAAGCTAGCCATATTGCAATACTAAAGAAGAAGCTAAATAAAATCAATTGTCTGTTCTTTACTTTCAGACTAAGAGAAGAAACATCAATTCGTTTCTTTAGGTCTGTTTGGTTAAATACTAAAAGGATTGGACATAAACCAATCAGAATTACACTGATTAAAACATAGGCCATGTATTGGTAAAAGAAATACATAATATCTGTCTGTTGTTGATTGGTCTCACTATTGGCATTCACCATGGTAACTTCTGTTGCCTTTTTTAAACTTTCTATACTTAGTGTAAGGGCTTTTAACGGCTCATAGCCTGCTTTTAGGTAGGAAGAAACTGTTTTTAAGTATTGGTCCACCTGTTGGTCAGCGAAGATTCCTTCAAAGGAGTTTGGAACTTTGACATTTTCCACTAAGTGATCTAGGTTACCCCGAGATAATTTAGCCTCATAACCTTTTGGTATAATTAGAATGTAAGAGACATTACGATAAAATAAATTATCCTGTAGAGCCTCCATCTTATCTTCTATATCAACGATATTGTGGATGGAATCCATATAATCTGTAAAACCCTTACTTAACTGGGTATTATCTCTATCTATGACTGCTATTTTAAGCTTTTTCATAGTAAAGCTCGGTTCAAGGCTATCCTTACCAAAGCTACTAAAAAGCATGGTAATCATCATAAATAGCCCTACATATATGATAACTCCGCCTATATTTTTCTTAAGAATTTTTAGATAACTGCTAAATGCTGTCATAACGTTCCCTCCTTACTAGACAGAAGCTTAATAGAGCCAATACCACTGTCATTATAACTAGGATACCTGTGTTTACCATATAACGGTCTAAATTGTCATAGATGCTAAGGCTATAAAAGGAATCTGCAATTAAGGCTGCAGGGTTAATACGATTGATAAATGGAACAGTCCTTTCAATAATATCCTTCATATTTCCTACCATAAGACCACCTAAGAAGCAGAACATCATTGAGACACCCGATACTATGGACTCCTTCACTCCATAAGAGAATCTTCCAATTGCACCAACGAAAGTACCGTTTGCAACACCAATTAGGCAGCCTACAAAGGCAGTTAAGAAGACGTAAGGAAGTCGATTCCCAAAGTTTATACCAAGTCCAAAGATAAGATAGCAAAGAAGGAGTACAGTAGATAAATATTGTGTTATAATACTGGCTAGCATATCACTGACAATCAGCTTTAATTTTTGTGTTGGAGTGACACATCTTCTGGCTGCTAAAACGGTAAGATTTGCTTGAATTGATACGATACTTTTTAGGCCATAGAGGCATCCAAAGAGACAGTTCATGGCGACTAAAGCAAAGAAATACCAGGTTATAGTGTCAAGGTTATCGTGTTGATTTAGAGAGGTTTCAATATTAGCTTCTATGGCACTGTACATAGTAGCAAGAACATCTGGAACCTTATTTGGGTTGGTAGCCGCTACGTTAGTTACAGTATCTGATACTTGTTTGTATTGATCGAAAATCATACGTACAATACTTTGATTGATTCCCTCTTCGTTTACGGTGAGGCTAACATCTTCGTTGATAGTGACAATTGCGTCTATTTTATCGTCCTCTAATAATTTCTTAGCTTCCTCCTTAGAGGTTTCAGTAATCGCTAGGGTGGTGCCCTCGGATTCACTAGAGAGCTGATTTAGTAATTCGCTTAAATATTCATTTGGTTCCTGTTCTTTTACTACAGCTACAGGAATGGTAGTAAAGGTTTCTGTTTTTTCTGCAATATTGCCAAAACCTACAAAGAACAAAGTACCTAAAATAACAGGAAAAAGGTAGGTCCAAAAGAGTTCTTCAGAAGGGCGAAATAGGGTTTTCAGTTTATATTTAAATAAATGTAAAAACATATGGCACCTCCTAGTCCCTTAGCTCTTTGCCTGTAATTTCTAGGAACACATCATTTAAGGTTGGAAGCTCGGAGAATACTCGTCCAAAGGATATTGAATTCTCTTGTAGATAATCAAGTATACGGATTAGATTATGCTTACCACCAGAACATTTAATCTTTAATTGGTTATTATCATAATTCACAGAAAAAACATGTTTAATCTGTTTGATGGCCTCTAAATGCTCAGATGTTAAACCTAATACCTCTACCATAATGGTTTCCCCAGTCTTTATCATAAGCTTTAATTCTTCGGTTGTACCAATGGCTAGGTTTTTTCCTTTGTCCATAATAGCAATTCTAGTACAAATCTGTTCTACCTCTTCCATATAATGTGAGGTGTAAATTATGGTTGCCCCTTCTTTATTTAACTTAACAATACCCTCTAGTATGTTATTACGACTTTGTGGATCTACAGCAACGGTAGGTTCATCCAGAATGATTAATTTCGGTTTATGGGCAATACCGCAAGCAATATTTAATCTGCGTAAGAGACCACCAGATAATTTCTTAGGATAGAACTTACGAAAATCCTGAAGACCAACAAAATCAATGGCTTCTTCCACCAGCTGCTGTCTAGTCTTTTTATCGGTAATATACAGACCACAGAAATAATCAATGTTATCATAAACCGTTAATTCGTCAAACACAGCAACATTTTGAAATACAACACCAATGCTTCGTTTTAACTCATAGCTATTAGGCTCCATAGGTTGCCCAAAAACCTGAATGTCACCTTTGTCATAATTAAGCAGTGCTAGAATGCAATTAATGGTTGTGGTTTTGCCAGAACCATTAGGTCCTAATAGACCAAAGATTTCACCTTCTTTTATATCTAGGTTGAAATGGTCTAAAGCAACAAGATCTTTGTATCGTTTTACTAAATTCTCAATTTTAACTACTGAATTACTCATAACATCCTCCTAACATAGTTGTAGATAAATTACTGATACCATTTTATTAAATGAATCGTGAATATGTAAGTGATTATAATCAATTTGTGATATGACAAATGTCATTGTTCTAAGAAGCTTCATTTCTATAAAAAGTAGAATTATAGCCATTAGTCTGTTATAATAAAAGGACGGGCTGATAAGATGAAATACTTTGGGGGAATACGTATGAAGATAATTATAGATAAGTGTATGCTTTTCTTGCTTTTGACTGTACTAGGTATGTTATGTGAATTTAGTGATAACTTTATTGTAGCAATGATTGTTGCCATTATTGTTAATAGCTTGATTTATGTATGGGGAAACCAGAAGAGGACCACAGTACTTGCACTTGCTTATATGGTTTTTTGCATCTTCAATCCGATTTCCACTGTATTTATGCCACTGTTGTTTTATGATTTTATCTATCAACGGCGTTCCTATCTATGTCTAGTTGGTGTCATGGCTATATATCATTTTATTCAAAGCTACAGTATGATATATAGTATCTTTTTATTAGCCATTGTATTAGTCTGTGTTGTTCTTTCTAATAGAACCAAAACTATATATTTTCTCCAAGAGGAATTTAAACGATTACGAGATGACAGTACCGAGAGAGAACTTTTACTGCATTCTCAAAATAAGGCGTTATTAGAAACCCAAGAATATGAGATTCATTATGCAAAGTTGAAGGAAAGAAATAGAATTGCTAGAGAGATCCATGATAATGTAGGCCATATGTTGTCTAGATCCATATTACAGGTGGGAGCCTTACTTGCTATTAATAAGGATAAAGAGGTAGATAGTTTACTAGAAGATCTTAAGAAAACCTTATCTGAGGCAATGAATAGTATACGTAATAGTGTACACAACCTTCATGATGAGGCCATTGAGTTAGAGAGTACAGTTAATGAATTGATTCAGGGAATGCATCAATACGATATAGAGTTTACCTATTCTATGCCTAAGAATATTCATCAAGGTGTGAAATACTGCTTTATCACGACAGTGAAGGAAGCCTTGTCTAATATAGTAAAACATAGCAATGCTACGAAAGTCATTATATTTATGATAGAGACGGACAGTCACTACCAGCTCAATATAAAGGACAATGGTACAATAGATATGGGTGAGGAAAATCCAAGTACCCAAGGGATGGGTCTAGAAAATATGAGAGAACGAGCAAAGAGTCTTGGAGGAGTATTTAGAACTTATCAGAATGATGGGTTTCAGATTTATTTGTCTATTCCAAAAAGAAAGGCAGATTAGGAGGAAATATGAAGATTGTGATAGTAGATGATGACCGGTTAGTTTCCTTGTCCCTAAAGACAATCCTCGAAGCAAGTAAGGAAGTAGAAGTATTAGGCATTGGCAATGATGGAGCAGAAGGCGTCAAGCTTTATACAAAGTATGAGCCAGATGTACTACTTATGGATATCCGTATGCAAGAGATGACAGGATTGGAAGCAGCAGAGATAATACTTAATAAGTATAAAAATGCAAAAATACTTTTCTTAACTACATTTTCCGACTCTGAGTATATAGAAAAGGCATTAAGATTGGGAGTAAAGGGCTACATCTTAAAACAGAACTATGAAAGCATTCTTCCTGCGATTAAGGCTGTATTTAGTGGGCAGAGTGTATTTGGTGGTGAGATTATGGAGAAACTTCCAATATTAATGGAGAAAAAGCCCCAATTTAACTATCAAAGTGAAAATATAAATGATAAAGAATTAGAAATAATTGAATTAGTAGCAAAAGGACTTAATAATAAGGAGATTAGTGAAAAGCTATTTTTTAGTGAGGGAACGGTTCGTAATTATTTAAGTAATATTTTAGAGAAATTAGAGCTTAGAGACCGGACTCAACTAGCAATCTTTTATTATCAAAATAAATAATTTTTGGGGGTTAACAATGGATAAGACAATTCTTGTAGTAGATGATGAAAAAGAAATAGCGGATTTAATAGAATTATACTTAGCGAATGAAGGATATACAGTTAGTAAATTCTACACAGGAAAAGAGGCTCTGGCTTCTTTGGAGCAGGGAAAATATCAGATGGCTATTCTGGATGTCATGCTTCCAGATATCGATGGATTTACATTATGCAAAAGAATTCGTGAGAGCTATAATTTCCCGATTATCATGCTGACAGCAAGAGAAGCTGAGATTGATAAGATTACAGGTCTTACTTTAGGGGCAGATGACTATGTTACAAAACCATTTCGACCTTTGGAGTTAGTGGCTAGAATCAAGGCGCAACTTCGAAGAGTAACCAAGTATAATTCAGTGAGTCAAGAAGATGCAGAGGATGGAGTAATTGCATTTTCAGGCTTAGTCCTAAATAAAAATACACATGAGTGCTTTTTAGATGAGGAACCGATTAATTTTACTCCTACAGAGTTTAATTTACTTTGGATTTTGTGCAGCAACCGAGGAGTGGTTTTCTCGGCAGACCAATTGTTTCAGGACATATGGGGTGATAAATATTACTCAAATTCCAATAATACCATAATGGTTCATATTCGTCATATTAGGGAAAAGATGAAAGAAACTGCAGAGAATCCAAAGTATATCAAGACGGTATGGGGGGTCGGCTATAAGGTTGAATAAAAATTATATCAAGAAGTATCAAAGTAGGTTATTCCGACATCATTTTATGATAGCATTTTCTTTGCTTATTCTAATGGCTACATTATTATATATACAAAACAAAATATTTAGTGGGGTATTTATTGAGTTTATTACGGATTTATTTGGATATGATACTGCAGTCAATGTGCTACGTAACAAAACAACGATTATTGTGCTAGGTATATTCCTTATTCTATTTGCTAGCTGGATTGTAGTTGAGATACAAGCTGTTCGTAAACTAGGACAAGTCATAAATGAGATGAATATCATGTTTCAAAAGGATGACACGCTTCTTTCGTTGGATGAGGATTTTAGAGAAATAGAGCAAAGCTTTAATGAACTGAAGCTAAGAAATATTCAGATTGAAAAGCTAGCAAAACAGGAGGAGCGAAGAAAAAATGAATTGATTGCCTATCTAGCTCATGATATCAAAACACCACTTTCCTCTGTTATTGGTTACCTAAATCTATTAGATGATACATTAGATATGCCATTGGAACAAAGAGAAAAGTATACAAAAATTGCACTAAAGAAGGCAAATCGTGTAGAGCAATTAATGAACGAATTCTTTGAAATTACAAGATTTAATTCATCCTCTATCACGTTAAGTAAAGAAAATATCTCTCTAAATTTCATGTTACAACAGATGTCAGATGAGTTTTTTCCGATTCTTAGTAAGGGTGGTAGGTCAATAACCCTTCAGATTGAGCCGGAGATCAATATTTATGCTGATCCAGATAAACTTGCAAGAGTTGTGAATAATCTTATAAAAAACGCAATTGCCTACAGTTATCCAAACACAACCATAATTATTGAGGCGAAACAGGAAGGTAATCTAATTGTTATTCAGGTATCCAATGAGGGAAATCCTATCCCTGAGGATAAGTTAAGTAGTATCTTTGATAAATTCTTTCGGCTGGATTCTTCTCGCTCCTCTAATACCGGTGGTGCTGGCCTTGGACTTGCTATCGCAAAGGAAATTGTTAAAGCTCATAAAGGTACTATAGAAGCAACGAGTAATATAGATAAGACTTGTTTTACCATAAGAATTCCAAAGTGGATCAACTAGAAAGCGAATCTACATATCTTATGTGGATTCGCCTTTTTTCTACTTATAATAGTAAAATATACAAAAATGTTACAAACATAAACGTTTATAAACTAAAAGTGTGGTATAATTATTACACTAATGTAGTATCAGAAGTTTTAAATTGTACGTAGAAGGGAGACTAGAACATGACACAAGTAAGTATTTACCGAAAAGCCATATGTTCGATACTTGCTGTACTGTTATTAAGCAATCTAAGTGGTTGCATGTTACTTCCCAAGGAGGAAGAGGAGAGACAAATGCTATTTGTACAAGCAGATGAAGTAGAGGAGTATTCCTTTGTATCGCCAGTGCGCATGGATTTGGAAAAAATCCTTGATATAGATTGCACGTATAGGCAATTAGAGGAAGAAAATATGAGCTTTAAACTAGATGGTCAAACGATAGAAGAGGTTTATGTTGCAACTGGAGACAAAGTGATCAAAGGCACTTTATTAGCAACTTTACGGATGCCAGATTTGGAAAAGGAGCTTAAGTCTATTGAAGATTCTATTGTACAGCTCAAACAAACAATAAAACAATTAAAGTTAGATACTGAGACTCAAAAGAGCAATGTAGAGATAGACTATAAATATAAGACTATATCTAAGGCAGAAAGAGACCTTAAGATATCAGAAATAGAGTCTAATCTGAAATCGTTGTTAACTACCAATGAGGATCAACTTCACATAATAAATCTTCGTTTAAAGGAAAAACAAGAAGCTATCGCTGGTAGTAAAATCTATGCTCCGATTGATGGAGTAATTAGCTATGTAAAAGCAAATTTAAAGGGTAGTATATCAGAAGAAAATATGGCTGTTATTAAAATGATTAATCCAGCAAAATGTGCATTTGAGATATTTAAAACAGAGGATACCGCTTATCTTATAGAAGGTCAGAAGTACAATGTGGATTGCAATGGTGTAATATATGAAGGAACAATTATGCCTATAAGTGATGAAGAAAACAGTATTTATTTACAAATGAAAGAGATACCTCCAAATCTAACTGTAGGAGATATCGGCAGTATCCATTATCTAGCAGATAGTAGAAAGAATGCTATAGTAATGCCAACAAACACGATTCATGAGGGAGAAGGTTTTAAATTTGTGTACATACTTAATGAAAACAATATAAAAGCCATTAAGAAAGTAGAAACAGGACTGCAAACAAATGAATTTGTAGAAATTGTTAATGGTTTGCAGGATGAAGAATTGGTAATTAACGAATAGTTGGGAGGATAATTAGATGAATAAAGCAGTATCAAAAATAGTAACATTCCTGATACTTAGCTCCTTGCTATTAACAGGATGTAAAGGTAGTGAAAAGCAGAACCAGCAACCTACGCTTTTGGACCCAGTCAATACAAGTGAAAAATATGAGACAGTAGAGTATAGAGATATCTATACAATGAAGACTTATGAGGCAATTGTTAATCCTTATTCAACAGAGTTATCTTTTACTACCAATGGAGTTTTCAATGAATTCTACGTTGGTATGGGTGATGAAGTGAAAAAAGGTCAGATACTTGCTAGTCAAAGTGATGAAGAGTATGAGAAAGAGTTAAAACAGTTGCAACTGAATTATGAAGAAATTAAGACCAATTATAAGAATGAAGTTGAGACACATAAAATCGAAGAAAAGCTTATAGTTGCAAATCTGGAAAAGGCCAAACGTGATTTAGAGCAAGCAGATAGTGATAAGAAGAATGAGATTGAGTATACCATAGAAAAATTGGAGTTGGGAATGAAAACTCTTAAAAAAAGTGCAGAAATAAAAAGAGTGGATTATAACGAGAACTTATCTGAGTGCAACAAGAAAATAGTTAATGTTAAGAAAGAGATAGCATCTAACAATATAGTGGCACCTTATGACGGCATCATTCTTATTAAGTTAGAGTTGGAGAAAGGTTCTACAATCAATAGCGAGACCCCCATTATAGAAATAGCTGATACTTCTAAGCGCTATATTAGCTGTTTTAATGAACAATTATATGAAATTGAGCAAGCAGATAAGTGCTATTCAATCTTTGATGGAGTTGAGTATGTAATAGATTACTCTAGTAAATTAAGTGATGAGATTCAAAATTCAACTATGAGGACAGTACAGGAAAATAGTAGATTTACCTTCGTAGAAAATGAAGATAAAGTGAACTTTGGCGAGGTTGGTTTGATTTGTTTATTATTTGATTATAAAGAGAACGTTTTATCAGCTTCTAATAAGGCTATTTATACAGATGGAATAAATAAGCATTATGTATATTGTAATAAGGATGGGAAGAAAGAAAAGGTATATGTTGAAATTGGAACCATTACAAATATATACACAGAAATTTTGAATGGGCTAGAGGAAGGAGATGTAATATTTAGTGAGTAAAAAAGGACGAATAACTGCAGTAATGATAATTATGCTTCTTATTTCTGCCTCTACCTCTGGATTGTCTTCTGTATATGCTTCATCGCCTACAGAGACTCCTAAACCGCAAGAATTAACAGAGAGTAATGATTTATATTTTGATGCAATTAATCAATCCGTGGAACAAAACTATAAGGTAAGTGCAGTTGAGTTGGGTAGTATTATCAATCAAGAAACAATTACGCCAACAATAATTTATCCTGTTAATTCTAAGGTAACTATTCCTGTTCAGTACGGAACTGTGGAGTTGGTAGAAATGTTGGTGGAAAATGACCAAACCGTAAAGAAGGGTACACC
>JAEZQN010000040.1 GCA_023441145.1 Bacillota bacterium | reverse complement strand
TTCACACTCTGTAATGCTCCTGGCATAGGACCTACACAGCGAAACTTCGCCCAGGTATGAGCAGGTATGGTTACTACTTTAAATCCTTCTCCTGCTGGTACTCCTGTATAATCTCCTGCTATATAGTAATCAAAATTCTGTCCTTCCACTGTATCAATACAAATTCCGTACTTTCCATAAGAGTCTGAACCACTTTCTTCACATTCTTTGGACCATTTTTTACAAGATTCTGCCCAAAACTTAGGAACTTCCTGATACCCATTAACTGTATTAAACACTCGACTTTTCCCAACTACTTTAAACGCATCCATTTTTTCAATTATAACATTCATCCTACTACCACCTTCTACTAATAATTTTATCACTAGAGGTTGAAATGATTGAATGCACCCTGGCTGAGTTCTTACCTGGGCTGGACTAATCCCATGAAACCGTTTAAATGCTTTGGAAAAGCTCTCTGGTGTCTCATACCCATACTTATAAGCAATCTCGATGACCTTTTCCTTTCCAGTTAATAGGTCTAATGCTGCCAGATAAAGTCTTCGATTTCTGATATAGTCTCCTATGGTATATCCGGTTACCACAGAGAAACCCTTTTGGAAATAATACTCTGACATGTTAACCTGTCTGGCTACATCCACTGCATGAATGTCCTCCAAAAGATGCTCTTCCATATAAGAAATTGAAGTTTTTAGTGCCTCTGTCCATTCCATTACCATCCCTCCATGGTCTTATTATAGATCTGTAAGATTATACTTTCCTGTCTTTTCTTGCTTGTATTTGTCTTTATGGCTACTTCTGCTTTAACCAATCTTCCTTAAGGATGGAGTACATCTTCATGTCAATCACCATCCCATTTTTTACTGCATTGCTACGTAATGTTCCTTCATAGGTAAAGCCCGCCTTCTCAAGAATACGACATGACCCTTGATTATGGGAAAATGGCTCTGCATAAATTCGAATAATGTCGGTGTTGTTAAAAACATAGTCACAGACTTGTCTTACTGCACTGGTGCCAATTCCTTGTCCCCAAAAATCCTCTGCTATGTAATACCCCATCTCAGCAGTCTTAGAATGAATGTTACCTTGACGAAATACTCCTATGCTTCCAATTGCCCTGTCCTCTACGGTAATAGCAAAAGCAAACGTATCCTTAGGTTCTGTTTTCAGCATAGCCTGAATATAATCCTTGGCATCCTCTTCCGTATAAGGATATGGTAAACCATCTCTTAAATTAGCTAAAATATGCTGATTGCTTAGGGCCTTAGCCAAATCCTTAGCATCCTGAGGCCTCCATCTTCTAATGAAACCTTCCATCTAAACTCCTCCTCTAAATATCATAGGGGTATATCTTATCCCATCTGTGAGCTGCTCTGTATCTATAGGTATAAAACCAAGGTGTTTATAAATTGACACCGCATAGGGCGAGGAATTCACCGTAATCATTCCCCTTTGATTCTCTTCACAAACCATTTGAAATAGTCTCTTTCCAATTCCCTGTCCCTGGTAGGACTCCTCAACAAAGAATAAGGCAACATGTCTTCCATTTTTACGAGTGGCAATGACACCAATCATCTTATCCTCTAAAAACGCCCCATATAATTTAAGCTGACTTATAAACTCAGGGTTATGAATGCTCTCATAAAAAGAATCTATTCCTTCCTTACTATAATCTGGTGCTTCAAACTTTAAAAATGTCCTCCAAGCCAGTTCTATAGCTCTGGGAGTCTCTTCTGTAGAAAGATGTCGGTAATGCGTTGAATTTTTCATTTTACTTACCTCTAATGATTTGTCTTGTATCGAATCTAGTCATATTTGCATATAATTGAGTATACCTATCAATTGGATCGCATCCATGTAAAATGGGGGATAATGATGAAAAATAACTGTATATGCAGTAACACGTTAATTAATGTAAATGAAATAAATGTGGAACCATGCTTAGAGAAGGAATATATCAAGTTTGCAAAATGCCTGGATGAGACCTTAAGAGAAAAATATGGGCAATACTATATCTGTAGTCAAGTAAATCAGGTCACTTGCAATTCTACTGTTTTCTATGTAACGGCCTTCTACCGGGAGTCCTGTGATATCTGTAAGGTGATTGGAGATATTCAGAAACTAATAAACTGTCTATACATGCGAGAATTCCGTTGTAGTGTACAGAGAAAATGTATTTTTAGTTTTATGAATACGAGAACAGTACATCCAGAACCTGATTGCTGTTTCTAGCACGGAACTATCTAGGTAAGGAGTGGTAATACACCACTCCTTTCTTTTTATCCCCTATATTACGATTCCCTACGATTGATTAAATAGGTAGCTTCATCGAAGTCTGTTTTCTTTACATAGATCTTATACTCCATCATAAGCTTTTCACCAAAAGTCCCAAAGGATTCTCTATGTCCAGTAGAAAACATTGATGGGCTACCTAGATTAGTTACCTTCACTCTATAATCAATTTTATTATGAGCTAATATGGTTCTAACCTCTGCTTGGCGTTTTAAGTCATATGTGATAATTAACTCTCTTCGATTAAATATTGTTAACATAGTTTCCCCCTACTTTCTCTTAATAGTCCAAATGCCTTAGACTTCCCTCATCAAATGTATATTGTGGTGTACTAAATGGGTAGATTACCTCTTCTTCATAGTACCAAGGGTCTTCCTCGTGATTATAATTCTTTAACACATGGAATTCTTGAGCCGGCATATACCCCTGAGCTAATAAGAATGCCTTTTCCCCTTCCTCATTCTGACAGATATCCACAACCATTACAACATGACCTGGACTTCCTCCTCGTATAAAGATGTCTCCTACTTGGATATCCTTAAAGTCAATAGGCGTAGATTCCTGTTCCATGGACATCGTTCCTGCATAGCAGAATACTGTTCTAAGGTACTTTTCAAAACTCTCATAGGAGTTGTCTTCGGAAGCACTCTTCACCCAAGAAACATCATTCCCATCTACACGAATGCGATATCCTTTCTGCCATTTGCTATACTGAGCTAAAAACCCGTTGGTAAAATGAAAGGCGATCTTATCATATTCCTTCTGTTTCCAATAATATTCAGCATACACCCTCATAATAGAGTCCGCACACTGCTGTAAATTTCTATTCTCTAGGGGCAGCTTAAACACTGCTATATGAGCATTCTGATTAACTTTAATGCTCCCATCATAATGGAGAACCTCTGCTTTATCCTCTTTTAAAGGATACTCTCTAAGAAAATCTGACAAACTGCTACTT
>JAEZQN010000355.1 GCA_023441145.1 Bacillota bacterium | reverse complement strand
TCTCAGCTATTATTAGTTTCCTCCTCCGTAGGAACAAACCTATTTAAGAAAATTGTGAAGAAAAATGCATCCGATAAGCAGGTGCTGATTATATCTAAAGTTACCATTATGATTGTTGCCATTTTCTCTATTATTATTGCTTGGGATGAAAATAGCTCTGTCTTTGCTTTAGTATCCTATGCTTGGGCAGGTTTTGGAGCTGCATTCGGTCCTTTAGTTCTATTCTCCCTATTTTGGAAACGAACTACCTTAAAGGGTGCCATCTGTGGTATGGTTGGAGGCGGCTGTCTCTCTATCCTTTGGTCCTTATTTATTAATAAGCTAGGTGGTATTTTTGCTGTTTACGAACTACTGCCAGCATTCGTCTTTGCTTCCATTCTAATTGTAGTGGTTAGCTTATTAGATAAGAGCCCTAGTAAAGAGATTCAGGACGAATTCGATTCTGTCGAGCATGTAGATTGTTAAGATAGGGTAAGAACAAAGAAGAGCTTCGTAGCAAATACACCAGCTACGAAGCTCTTTTTATTAAAAGATATCATTATATAAGGTTCCCGTGTTAATGGAATAGATAAACCTCCCACTAGAACTATATAGTTTTGGGGATCGACTTAAGGAGGATAAAGCTTCATAGCCAATCTTTACTGTACAATCAAGTAAAAGCCTGCCAAAGCTCTTCTCTCCCTGAAAGAGCTCATTGAAAGCCTGCTCATCTACAACCTTCTGCTCCTCGTCTGTTATCCTAGTCAATGTACCATTCTCCAAAATAACAAAGCCTCCACGTTGAAGTTCATTACGATAGGTATGTGTAAGGGCGGTTAACCAATTCTTTCGATTACAAAAACTGTTGTTATTGAGGGAATCAAAGCTTTCTAACACCTTATTATAGGATTCTACAAAATCCTCTACATTTCCTTCACTTTCTCCTTCCATCTCATCAAGGAGGTTGTGAAGAGGAAGTTCCAAGTCTCTAGTAGCCTCATTTAACTCAAGCAAACCATAATTCCCTACTTGGGGTAGCGTCCGCTTAAACAAGGAGTTCTTCCCATAATAATGATTGATTAGGCGTTCATAGGAACCCTTTCTCACCGTATAGTCCTGCTTGTAAAAAGAGTGAAATGCATACTCTGAGCCTAGTACATATGACCTGCTTCTGTCATACCACACATCAACTCCTCCTTTCCAAACACTACACGCTACAATCCTTATGGATTATTATCTCTTGTTCATTGTTAATAACTTATTCTTTAACTCGCTTTCAATGCGGTTTAATTCAACTTCTGCTTCTCTTCTCTTCTGACGACCTTCATCTTGAATCTTGATTACTTCATCCAAAGTTGAAATCAAAGATTCATTGGTAATACGAAGAGTTTCAATATCAACAATACCACGTTCGGACTCTTTCGCTGTTTCTACCGTTGCCATCTTCAAAGTCTCTGCATTCTTCTTCAACAACTCGTTGGTCATATCGGTTACCTGGCGTTGAGCCTTAGCAGCTTCTTGAGAATGAGTAATTCCAAGAGCCAATACCATCTGACTCTTCCATAATGGAATCGTGTTAACAATGGTAGATTGTATCTTTTCTGTCATAAGAGTATCGTTACTCTGTACTAAACGAATCTGTGGAGCCATCTGAATAGAAATCATTCTAGTCAATTCCAAATCGTGAAGCTTCTTTTCAAAGCGATTACATAGATTGGCAAAATCATTGGCAGTCTGTGCATCCTCAGGAAGTCCACTTTCTTGTGCCTTCTTCTGAAGTGCAGGTAGTTCCTGTTCTTGTGCCAACGCTAATTTTTTCTTACCTGCCAAAATATACATAGAAATCTCTTTAAAATAAGTCTTGTTAAGCTCATACATCTTATCCAAGGTAGCAATATCTTTAAGTAATTGTATCTGATGACCTTCTAATGCCTTACAAATCTTAGTTACATTTACTTCTGCTTTCTCATATTTGGTCTTTAAAGAGGTGAGTTTATTGGTGCTCCGTTTGAAAAATCCAAGGATTCCACCCTTCTCCTCTTCGTTAACATCAAATCCCTTTAATTCTACAACTACATCTGTTAACATACTACCGATTTCACCAAGATCCTTGGTTTTAACGCTATTCAATGCACTTTCAGAAAAATCAGCTACCTTCTTCTGTGCTCCAGCACCAAACTGCATCACCATATTGGAGTTTGTCAAATCGATTTGAGAAGAAAACTCATCCACCATCTTCTTCTCTTCCGCTGTCAAGGTACTTTCATCAAAAACCTGAGGTTTCTCTTCTTTTGATACCTCAACTATATCTAATGGCTTTGCCTCTGCACCAAATGGGTCAAAGGTTAATGTTGGGGTTTCCTTTTCTAATACTTGCTCCTCATTATTCACAAAACTTCCTCCATTCTACTTCTGACTCTGTACTATGTCAGAATAATTTATTTAACATTAAAATCTTTTCCTGTCAACCCTTCTTGGGCCAATAAGGTATTTAAAACATTGATATCCGTAGCCACTTCCATAGCAACATTCTCATATAATCCATCAAATAGTGACTCAAAGGCATTATTGATGGTATCCAGAGAATTCTCAATCTCATTTCTACTACTAGTAATATTAGCACTCTGGATTGGCTGGTACTCGAAATCCTTATACACATTCACAAGCTTTAACGTAATTGGAAGGTAATAATCCATAAACTTGCGAATCTCTGAGAGCTGTTCTGGATGTTTAACTACATGTTCAAAAATTTTCTTAATAATTAACTCTAAGCGGTCCAACTTCTGACTCATAATATCCCCGGCGATTACCTCGTTGGCCTCATGAATTTGAGCAACATAATCTGCACCCAAAGCCTTTGCTTGAAGAACTGCCTTCTCCGTCTCAGACGCATTGGCCTCTCTGCGCTTTTGCTCTTCCTCCTGTTTTCTTCTCTCCTCATAGCTAATCTCCGCCTTACGGTATTGCTCATAAGTATTATCATCGCCTATAAAACAGGTTCGTTTATTATCAAGGTGCCCCTGTGGAAACATTCTTAGCTGAATCATACGTTCAAGATCCTTCGCAACGTACTTTTCTGATTTACCAAGGCCCGCAGCCACTTCTTTTATCTCAAAATAATTATTTTTTTTCAATTTATCTTGATAATATTGAAAACGTTTTGTCCTACCTTTTACTGATATCCCTTTGATTAACACGAAAAATGTTACTACAAAAAGAGAAAGCGTAATTTCAATCAATGGACCAAAGACAAAAAATGTATTTAGAAATTCAGTTACGAAATACAGTACTAAGGATGCTATTCCAAAAACAAACATTCCCACAGTTCCAAGAACGATCATGACAATACCAGATACTTTACCCACTGGCTTATTGATAGAACGTTCTGTGTTGGTTCTCTGTACATGTTCCGTTTTATGATGGTAATTACTATGATTATAAAACTGCTCATGAAAATATTGCTTACGCTGGTTTTGGTTAGTACCAGTAGCACTCTTATTCTGATTATATCCAAACGCTCGCTTAACATCATTAACAGCTCCAGAAACACTGCTTTGGATTTTCTGATTAAGATTTCTAAAATCCATTGCATCCATTGCATCCTGTACAGTATCTTTTATCTGATCACCTAAGTTGTTGCTTCTCATAAGCATCCTCCTACTATGTATTACTATTACTTCCAAGGAATTTCCTTTTCTATTATAACCTAATATTTAGAAAATAACAACTTGCTACCCCTTATAAAATTCAACATGAAATATAAAAGAGTTTTGCTGTATAGTAACTATAAGAGCAGTTTTCTATATAGCAAAGAAGTCGACTAATAAGCCGACTCTCTTTTGTTACATTGTAATTCATTCGTAATTTACTGATGATACCCATTTGGATTCATGCTTTGCCATCTCCAAGAATCCTCACACATCTCATCAATACCCCTAGTAGCTTCCCATCCTAATTCTTCCTTAGCCTTAGATGGATCTGCATAGCAGGTAGCAATATCTCCTGCTCTTCTCGGTTTTATAATATACTTTAATTCTTTGCCACAAGCCTTCTCAAATGCATGTAATACCTGAAGTACACTATAACCGTTACCAGTTCCTAAGTTATAGATTGAAACTCCAGCCTTATCTTCTAGTCTCTTAATGGCTTTTACATGGCCTTTAGCCAAGTCCACAACGTGAATGTAATCTCTTACTCCTGTTCCATCTACCGTATCATAATCATCACCGAAAACTCCAAGAGCTTCTAATTTACCAACTGCAACCTGTGCAATGTAAGGAAGAAGATTGTTTGGAATTCCCTTTGGATCCTCCCCAAGTAAGCCACTTTTATGGGCTCCAATTGGGTTGAAATAACGAAGAAGAATAATATTCCACTCATTATCGGATACATATAAATCCTGCAGAATCTCCTCTATCATCAACTTTGTTCTGCCATATGGGTTAGTTGCTGATAGGGAAAAGTTCTCTTTAATTGGAACTGTCTTAGGATTTCCATATACAGTAGCAGAGGAACTAAAGACAATATCTTTCACATTATGGTCACTCATGACCTCTAATAATACAAGGGTTCCGGTAATATTGTTACTATAGTATCGAAGAGGTTTTTCTACAGATTCCCCTACTGCCTTCAAGCCTGCAAAATGAATTACACTATGGATGGATTCCTTCTCAAATATCTCATTCATACGTTCCTTATCTGCTATATCTACTGCATAGAACCTTACTTTCTTACCAGTAATTTCTTCTATTCTCTTTACCGCTAACTCACAGGAGTTACATAGGTTGTCCACAATAACCACTTCATAGCCAGCTTCTATAAGCTCTATGCAGGTATGACTACCTATATATCCAGCTCCTCCAGTCACTAAAATTGCCATGGGAATACTCCTTTACTTGGATTTATTATCAACATTTTAGGATTATACCATACTTTTCATACATTTTTTACATCTTATATAAAATTTAATTGAATTGTAAGATTAGCAAGCTTAAGAAACCTCTAGCTTAAGAATACTTCCATCTCTTTTCTTTTCCAAAAGTATTTTCTTATCAATTCTCTCCTTTAGTTCATTTACGTGAGATATAATTCCTACTAGGCGATTACCTATCGTTAAGGCATTTAGAGCGGACAATGCTTGTTCTAAGGAATTGGAATCTAGGGAACCAAAGCCCTCATCTACAAACATGGCATCTACCTCTATTCCACCTGCAAAGCTTTGTATAATATCACTTAAGCCTAATGCCAAGGATAAAGCAGCTTTAAAGGACTCCCCACCAGAAAGGGTTTTGACAGAACGAGTTTTACCAGAATAATGGTCCATGACCTCAATGTCTAAACCGGTATTTCTTCTTAAATTAGTGGCTTCATCCTTCCTCATAAGCTCATATTGACTATTGGTCATAATTCTAAGTCGGTCATTGGCTGCAGATAGAATCTGATCAAAGTAGAAGGCCTGTACATACTGTTCAAAGGCTATCTTTGCTTTTCCTGATAGATTACCATTAGCAGTTTTACTCAATCGTTCATACACAGCAAACTCATCGGTTTTATCCTTGTGCTGGGTATACGCTGATGCCACCTTCTTTAGAATCTCTACATTCTGATTTGTGGTAAACCGTATTTCCTCTATCTGCTCAGATAGTTTCTCACTCTCTTTTATAAGAGTTTGTTCCTCTGCCTTTTCAAGAGTAATATCCATAGGCTCCTTACCTTCTAACGCCTTTGTTAGTTCCTCTATAGACTGTCTTACCTTAATACACTTATCACGATAAGTTGTAATCTCCTCTTCCATAATCCTAAGCTCTTGCTCTGATATGAGGGACATCTTATATGCCTCTTCTAAAGCAAACCCTCTCTCCTTTAGGCTTGTCTCATAGATTTGCTTAGCTTTATAAACCCTTTTCTCTAAATCAGACTGTTGCTCCCTATTATCATGTAGAACAGCCTCTATACGCTGTAACTTTAAAGTCGCTTCTTGATGATTCCTAATAGCAACTTCTAAGTGTTCCTTTAAACTGGTATACTCTTCTTGTTCTTTTACGATGATATCCTTCAGCTCTTCCATACTCCCAACACTAACCTCATTTTTTAGCGTCTTTAGACTAGCTTCATTAGCACTTAACTGCTGCTTTAGGTTACTATTTTCTTTTTCTTTATCTTCTAGTCTGATAGTAAGGGTAGTAAGCTTTTCCTCTATAGACTGTTGCCCTATCTCTAATAAGGCTTTTTGCTTCACTTCCTCTGCCACCTCTAAAAAGTTTCTATTTAAGTTAGAAAGCTCTTCTTCTAGCTGGATTCTTACTCGTTCTAGTTGCTCCACATAAGAATACTCAAAAGTTGGCTCTATAAGTTCTGTAAACTCCTTTGCCCCTTGGCTAAACATTTCCTTCTTGTACTCTAAGGTATTGGTTTTACTGCTACAATTCTCACTTGCTCTTAGCATTGCCTCATGGGCGGCCTCAACCTCAAGTTTACATTGTTTCAGTTCTTCCTCTGTGTATGCGCCACTTGTTAGTGGAGTTTTATTTGGATGAGTAGTGGAGCCACAAACAGGACATGGCATATTCTCCTGTAATTTTGAAGCCATAATTCCCGCTAACTCCTTCATATAGAGCTGCTCAGCTTCATTATAGGTCTGGCTTTTGTTGTTATAGTACTCCATCTTTTGAAGAAGAAGCTTCTTTAACTCTTCAAGTTCCTCTTGCTCCTTTATAATTTGCTTAAACTGTGTAGTTAGAGTAGTAAGTGTTTGCTTTCTACTACCCTTTTGCTCTAACGCTGCTTCTATTGTAGCCTTCTTTACCTCAATATCCTTTAGGTTCATAAGCTTTTCTTTGCCTAGGGTTTTACTTTCCTCTAAGTCAGTTTTAAGCTGTCTTTCCCTCTTAAGATCCTCCTCTAGGGAAGACACCGCTTGTCTAATCCTTAGTCTTTCCTGTTCTAGGCTACCAATTTGTTTATATTTGGTAGCTTCCTCATTATGCTTTATTAAGAGAGCTGCTAACTCCTCTATCCTTGGCTGATTCTTCTCCTGGCTTTCTTTTTCTGTAGAAAGAGAAGACAAAAGGTCTGTTAGCATTGCTTCCTCTTTCTTAAGTTCTATAAGCTTTACATTCAGTCTTTCCTCTTCCTTTACAAGATTAACATAAGTATCCTCTAACGGTTTGATGTATAAAAAAGCAGTGGTTCCCTTCTTATGCCTCTCATTCTTCTCTTCCATCATAGAGGCCTGACTACTTAGCCTATTATCTTCCTCCTTAGCTTGCTGTAAGGTGGTAAACATACTGTTTACTTGCTCTAGCTGAGCTAAACGTTTTCTACAGTCCGTTAGCTTTATCTCCAAAGCCTTATACTCCACAGCTAACTTACTATGCTCTTCTTTTTTCTCTCTTACTAGTTCCGAAATAATTGCTATGAGCTTCTCCGTGTCATAGATACATTTATTTTTTAGTAGCTCCTGAATCGATTCGTAATGTCCATTGTCTTTCGGGCATTGTACATCATGAAAATACTGAAATATACGATTGGTAATTTCCTCGCATTCTCCTCGCAAACGATTTGTCATAATCCCAAGACGTTCCTGAATGTTAACGTAGATACCAGTACCAAAAATTTTCCTAAGAATCCCAGACCTCTTATCACTATCTGCCACTAGAAGCTCTAAGAATTCTCCTTGGGCAATCATTGCTATCTGTTTATATTGAGCCCAATTAATCCCTAATAGGTCTTCTACTGCACTGGTTACCTTACGAAAATCTACTATTTTTCTTCCATCTGGATAGACAAATTCTGCCCCCTGGCTTTCTAGAGTTTCTCCAGTCCCCCTTAGACTTGGCCTCATATACTGAGGATTTCGCCTTATAAAATATTCCTTCCCCTTATGCAAAAAGGTTAATTCCACAAAGGTTTTAGTCGTCTTTTCTGCATACTGACTTCGAAGGGCCATGTTATTTTCTTCGTTTCTCTTTTCTCCAGAAGGGGAGCCAAAGAGGGCAAAACTAATGGCGTCAAAAATAGTCGTTTTACCAGAACCAGTATCGCCACTAACAAGAAAAAGTCCTTGTCCACCTAGCTTTGAAAAATCTATAGTAATCTCATTTTTAAAAGGGCCAAAGGCACTCATTACAAGCTTTGTTGGTTTCATTCCTTCTCACCTGCCAATCCTAAAAGAAGTTTTGTCATAATTTCTAGTTCCTTTTCATTCATTGGTTGATTGTTCTGCATTTCATAAAACTCGTTAAATAACTGCAGAGGTGTTTTAGACTTAACATCCTGGGCCGCCATCTTAGCATTATCCTTTACTGCGGTTCTACTATTTTTAAAATCTAATTTCATGATATTAGGATATACCATCCTTAGTCTTCCCATTGGATCAACTAGATTTTCTTCATTGGTTATGGTGGCATGGATATAATCCATACTATAGTATTTATCATCCACTAAATCATCAATCATACCCTCGATCTCTCTCATCTCGTGAAGCGGCTTTAAAGGTAATAACTCAAAGCTGACCTTACCTTTTTCATCCATAGTAACCATAGTCACTGATTTCTTTTGATTTACCTCACTAAAGCTATATTTTAACGGAGAACCGGCGTAGCGTATGGTGTCTCTCCCGATTCTTTGTGGGCCATGAAGATGACCTAAGGCAACATAATCGAAGTCCTTAAATACACTAGCATCAATTTGGTCTAATCCTCCTAGGGACTCCAGCTCCGACTCGCTTCTAACAGGGCTTTCTCCCCCAGAAACAATAAACTGATGGGCAACTAATACATTGCGTTTTGTAGGATCTACAGGAGTTGACCCAATAATAGCTTCTACAGCTTCTTCATAGGTCTCAACCTCTGGAAAAAACGGTGTAACCATTGCAGGCTTAATAAAAGGCAGTAGATGAAAGGTAATGATTCCCCACTGATCTTTAAGCTCAACTTGTTTTACCTTCCCTCCAAACACGCCTGCAATATAAATATTATTGTTTTCCATGATTTTACCACCATAGTTTAGGCGATCTGCAGAATCATGGTTCCCACTAACTAACATTACGGTTGTACTTAAGGTACTAAGTCTCGTTAGAAAATAGTCAAATAAGGTCACTCCTTCAATACTTGGTATACTTTTATCATAAACATCTCCAGCAATTACTACGGCTTCTGGACTTTCCTTCTCAACTATATCTAATATCTGTTCTAATATATGTCTCTGGTCTTCTATCATCGAAAACTCATTTACTCGTTTACCAATATGCAAATCTGATAAATGCAAAAACTTCATTACGATTCTCCTCTCTTCTTTTACCCTTATGTTCTATTTTACTATGAGTAAAAGGCATAGTAAAATAGTTTTTAAACTTTGAAATAAATATAAAATAAATTTATAAGATTAGTAATATTTATAATATTTTGTTATATTTAAATAATTGTGAAAGAATTGACAGACATTTTTACCCTTGTTATAATAATCAAGCACATATACTACTAACACAAAAACGGAGGAAATTTATAATGAGACTAAACAAATTAGTTCGTGCAACTGCTGTAGCAGCTCTTTCTTTAGCAGTTTTAACTGGTTGTTCAAGCAACGAAACAGATTCTACTGCAACTCAAACCCCATCTCAGGCTACTACAACACCTACAGCTAGCCCATCCACAGAGGCAGCTACTTTAAATGATGGTACTTATACTAAAAAATCTGAAGAAGCTGATGGTGGTTTCCTATTCGAAATGACTATGACTGTTGAAGCTGGTAAAATCACTGCTCTTAACTACGAAGGTTATAACGAAGAAGGTAAATCCAAGACTCAGTTATGC